>JAUXDG010000194.1 GCA_030618475.1 Gammaproteobacteria bacterium
AACTCGGCCAGACGTGTCTGCACCCGGCTGTTGAAAGTCGTTTGCGGGAACAGGCCCTGTTCGTCCGCTTTGCCGGCTGACATACCGGTCAGCAATTCAATGGCTTCATCGACCGTCGCAACCGCATAAATCGAAAATTGACCGGTCCTGGCAGCCTCAATCACATCGTCGCGCAACATCATGTGTTCGACGTTGGCGGCCGGGATAATGGCACCTTGCAGTCCGTTCAGTCCACGCTGTTTACAGATATCGTAAAAGCCCTCTATCTTATCGTTCACCCCGCCGACGGCCTGGACCTTGCCAAGCTGGCTGACAGAGCCGGTGACACCGAGCGACTGCCTGACAGGGACATCAGCCAGCGATGACAGCAGGGCACAGAGTTCCGCCAGTGAGGCGCTGTCGCCCTCCACGCCGCCGTAGGATTGCTCGAAAGCCAGGCTGGCAGCCAGGGACAGGGGAATATTGCGGGAATAACGCGCGCCCAGAAAGCTGGTTAGAATGAACACACCCTTGGAATGGATCGGGCCACCAAGCTCGCTCTCGCGTTCGATATCGACCATTTCACCTTCACCGAGCCGGGTCGTGGCCGTGATACGTATCGGGGCGCCATAACTGAAATTACCGAGTGCGATAACGCTCATGCCATTCACCTGACCGACCACGCTACCTTCGCAGTCGATCATCACCGTGCCGCGCTGAATCGATTCGTACAGGTGGTCGCGTGAGCGGCTGTTGCGTACGATTTCTGCATCCCTGGCCTGCTGTATGTTGGCTGCCGTCACCGTCTCATGCCCGTCTTCACCGGCAAAATAGTTTGCCTGTTGTAGCAGGTCGGCGATGCTGCGCACATGCATCGACAGCTTGCGCGAGTCCTCGGCCTGTCGCATGCTGAACTGGATGATGGCGGCAACGGCGCCACGATCGAAGGGACGCAACCCGTCTTTGCGCGCCAGGGTCGCAATCAGGCGTGCGTATAACAGGTCGGTTTCAGGGGAATGCTCCATTGTCATATCGAAATCGGCCGCCACTTTGAACAACTCGGCAAATTCCGGGTCGAATTCGTATAACAGGTAATACAGCAAGCGGTCGCCAAGCAGGACCACTTTGATTTCCAGCGGTATCGGTTCCGGTTCCAGCGATACCGTGCTCACCAGGCTCAGCATCTGCGCCAGCGATTCGATTCGGATCGCACCGGTCAGAAGGATACGTTTGAGGCCTTCCCACGCATAGGGTTGAGTCAACAGCTTGCTCGCATCCAGTATCAGATAGCCACCGTTCGCCAGCTGCAAGGCACCCGGTTTGATCTGGGTAAAGTCAGTAATCAGTGTGCCATACTGAATGGTGTGTTCAATGCGTCCAAGCAGGGCGGCAAGGCTCGGGTTGTCTTCGTATATGACAGGTGCCGATTTGCGCTTGCTGTTATCCACCAGCAGATTGACCTGGTAGCGTCGCGGCAGGCGGCCGGGGCTCAGCATTTCCTGTTTCCTGTCGCTGTTTTCCGGCTGCTTACGGAAAGCATCGACATTAACGACGATGTCGTCCCGCACACCATCGAGATAGTGCAACACCGGCGCCAGATCCTGGTACGATTCTTCCAGCACATGGATAATGCCGTTCACCGTCATTGTGGTGGTCTTCTCGTTGAGCTTTTTGACTCGGGCCTGTGACTCCCGTTGCCATTGGGGGATGCGTTGATCCAGTATGTCCTGCAGTTGGCGCTGCAAGGCATTGATCGCTGCCTCGATGCGCTTGCGCTCGGCTTCCGACAATTTTTCAAATTTATCGGTAGCGATGACATGATCCTTATGTAGAGGCTCAAAGGTGAATCGCCCTGATCGCTGAATGAAGTTGATATCCTGACGTTCTGCCTCCTGCTGCAGCTGTGCGAATGCGTCCCGTTGCTGTTTTTCGAAGTCTTCTTCGATCTGGCGTAAGGACGCCATGTAATCATCACTGGCAAACGCCGCCGGGATCGCCACGCGCAATTGTTCAACCAGCCGCTGCATATCGCCCTGAAGTATCGAGCCGCGGCCGCTCGGCAGTTTCAGCAACTGTGGTTTGGCAGGCTGTTTGAAATTGTTAACGTAACACCAGTCGAACAGGCTGGCGCCGGTTTGCGCGCGTTCCTCCAGCAGGTGGCGTACCGCCGCGTGCTTGCCGATGCCCGCTGGACCGAGCACATAGAGGTTATAACCGGGATTCTGGATGCCGATGCCGAAGCGGATCGCATCAATGGCCCGACTCTGGCCGATGACGCCCGGGAGATCCTCGAGCTCGGCGCTTGTGGCAAAGGAAAACCGCTCCGGATCACACCGCTGGCACATGGCTTGTGGGGTTAATGGCCGTGCATTAGTCATAAGGTTTTTTGTGGAAAAAGTTGATGAATGACTATTGTCATTCTAAACAATAACAAACCATTGTTCCTGTTGTTCCTGTTGTTCCTGTATCCCGGCTCGAGACTGGCAGAATGGCATTTGGCGCTGAATGGGCTAAACTTAGTAATGGCGAAAGCATAGGGAGGTGAGTTATGCCTGTCGTATTATCCGCTCAGACACTTTATGCCGGGGATCCGGAGGTTCCTCCTGCAACGCCGCCCGAAGTGCCACCACAACACCCCCCCGAAGTGCCCGCTGAGCCGGTGCCTGAGTCCGAACCGCCACCACCGCTGGAGGTGCCACCTGGCACACCGCCTGAAGTGCCGGCGACGACACCGCCCGAAACCCGGGTTAAAACTGTATCCCAGGGAGAGTCACAGTGACCATCGCCATGACCCAAGAGCGTTTTCTGGTGCAGCGGAAAGCGGAATACGATCTGTTGCTGCACCCGCATACCGGTTCCAGCCGGGAGACCGCGATAGCGGCCCATATTCCGGAAGACAATATTGCCAAGGCGGTCGTGGTCAAAGATGCGGCTGACTATGCCATGGTTATTATTCCTGCCGATCGCTGCTTGCAAATGGATGAGCTTCGCAAAGAACTCCAGCGGGACCTGCACTTGGCGACTGAAGAGGAGATCACGCAACTGTTCAATGATTGCGAGCCCGGAGCAGTGCCGCCGCTGGGACCCGCCTATGGTGTCGAAACCCTGCTGGACGAGGCCCTGACCAGTCTCGACGATGTATATTTCGAAGCGGGAGACCATGAGCAGTTAGTGCATATCCGGGGAGAGGATTTTCAGGACCTGCTGCGTGGGGCGCGACGCGGTTACTACAGCCACGATAGTTGAATCGTCAGGCATCAGGACAATGCGTTGTGAATGGGTCTCCCGGGGACAAGTTCGCAGCCTGTCAAGGCGGCTGATATCACTTATTTCTCTTCTGGTAGGTGCCGAGCAGTTCGCTCTGCGCCAGGACATGGCCTTTCATGGCGGATTCCACCTGCGCCTTGCTTGGCCTGTTTAGCCCCTCCAGCACGGTGTCCAGCGCATACAGCTTATGAAAATAACGGTGCCGACCCACCGGCGGACAGGGTCCGCCGTAGCCGGTCCGCTTCCAATCATTGATGCCTTCTTCAGTCCCCGCGGACAGATCGGCTGTGGTGGCACTTTCGGGCAGACCGGAACTATCCGGCGGCAGATTGTAGAGCACCCAGTGTACCCAGGTCATTCGCGGCGCGGCCGGGTCGGGGGCGTCGGGATCGTCCACGATCAGAACCAGACTTCTGGTATCGGCGGGAATGCCATCCCACGCCAGTGGCGGCGCAATGTCATCCCCTTCGCAGGTGTACTTTGATGGGATCTCTCCGCCATTTGCAAAGGCCGGGGAATGAATGCGTAATACCATCTTTGACTCCTCTGCAACGAGTTCAGCGGCCATCAGGCAACCTGCAACAGCCAGAAAACAGGCATAAACAACTTTCCCGGCCAGCACTGATGCTGGTCGACAGTTCTGAGAATCCGGCGGGGCCGGGCATTTCGCGGCACCGGGCAGCAGGACCAGCAGGCGGCGGCCGATGAGAGCCGCGATCAGGATTTTTTCGACCCCGTGTTAATTAGGGTGCAGCACCGATCCCGGCTTCTTCGCTCTCGAAGGCGCTGAACTCCGTGATATCCAGCTGGTTGTCGCTATTCTTGTCGATGATTATCCAGCGCTCTTCCAGATCTTTTCTGGCAGCGGCTTCCTTATTGCTGATGTAGCCATCGCCATCGGCGTCCAGGGCTTCGAACGTCGCGGGATTGTCTTCCGCGCCAACGGATGCGGATAAAAACAGCGCTCCGGCAACCAGAACAGATCCGAACAGGTGCACACCAAGGGTTTGATATTTATTAGCCATCAGTCAGCTCCTTAATTTGTTGTGAAAATTTTAAATTCGAATTGCTACAGATAAGATTATATACCATTTGGAAGCCTGCGTATTTGGCAAGGAGCAGGGAGACCATGCAACGCATGAAACTTGATAACAATCATTACTAATGAACTGATCGTTCGAGACCGCCGCCGAGGCTAGGAGTGCCACCCTTCAGCACGATATCGCGGGCGGGGAGGCCGCTCCTGTGTCGGGTATTTTTCCGGTCTAACATGAAAAAAATTATTGGGCGAGATCAGGTTCACCGCAGTGGCGTAAGATGAATTTTCGACAGCGGTCGCGCATGCTTATCGCCACATGCCAGCTGTCTTCCCCGGTTTCGTGCATAAACTCCGTCGGGTTGATGGGCGGACCGATGTCAACGCTGATCGAGCCGCGCTGCGGGAACCAGGACTCCGCTCGCAAGATGGAACGTGTGCCGCGGATCGCCACGGGGATAACGGCTGCGCCGGCTTGTGCGGCTACGCTGAAGGCGCCGAGGTGAAAGGGCATCAAGCCGGGCGTGCGGGTAAAAGTGCCTTCCGCAAAAAACACCAGAGCATGTCCCGCCTTCAGCACGTCGGAAAGGTGTCGGGTGTCGCGTACACTTTTACTGGTGTCGAAACGCTCAACAAACTCGGTGTGAATATGCTGCAAGGGCACGCGAACGATGAACGATTCGGCCAGTTCCGCCTTGGCAACAAAACGGAAATGCCTCGGCAACATCGCCACCAGTACATAGCTGTCCAGATAACTGGAGTGATTGGACACCAGGACATAAGGGCGCCCGTCTGCCGGCAGGTTTTCCAGGCCATTGAGCTTGACGGGCGTCGCGGTGGCCTTTGCCAGCAGTTGTGCGCACTTTTTCATGACGGCCCAGCGCATGGAAAAGTTCGGCAGCAGGGTGACAGATAACCAGACGACGGCTGCCAGTACACCGTACACCAGCCAGCAATAGCCGGCATAAGCGGCGGCTTTTGCATAGCGTGCCGAGCGCCGTATCTGCGGCGTGATGCTGGCCAGTGCCAGTCGTGCCACTTGCCAGCTTACGCTGCGATGGCCTTTGCCGATTCTGCCTTTTTCATAGATTTCACGACTTGCCGCACGGCGAATTTTACCACTCGACGTTTTCAGCACTGTGCCGGGGGGCGCCAACACAATGTCATCCGGTGGTGCACCGAGCAGATCGGTCGCCAGCGCGTTGGTCTCGGCACGCAGCTTATCCAGTTCGGCTGTATCTTTACTTCGTGTCTCCGCCAGGACAATGAGTCGTTCCGTGCCTGACCTGGCGTCCTCACTGCCGAACACGGCGACACGGCCGGTGCGGATGCCGGGAATGAGGCCTACCGCTTCTTCCAGTTCATGGGGATAAATATTGCGTCCGGCACGGATGATAATGTCCT
>JAUXDG010000086.1 GCA_030618475.1 Gammaproteobacteria bacterium
GTGCGTCACTCACTGGCGGATATTTCGAAAGCTAAAGAGCTGCTGGGTTATGAGCCAAGCCATCGAATTGAAGAAGGTCTCAAAGAATCCATGGATTGGTATGTGAACGATTTATCTATAGAGAAATCATAAGCGTTGAGGCATTTCTCATTTGGACTACCATACTCTTGAAGGCTTGCGTCGCAATCACCCCGCCTGGCGTTTGCTGGCTGCTGACCATGCACCACTGATTCTCAGTTTCCTGCACAAAACCTACCTTCAACCCAACATACGGGTGCTGGCACAATCTGAGCTCAGCACCCGCTTGGACGATTTCCTCTATCACTTGCGTGAACAACTTGGCGACAAAGCTTACCCCAAGTCTGCCGGCGAATACTTGAACGATTGGGCGAGCGATGAGCACGGCTGGTTGCGCAAGTTCTATCCTGAGGGTAACGACGACGCACATTTCGACCTGACGCCGTCCACCGAGAAAGCTATCGAATGGCTCGCGGGGCTGGAACAGAAACACTTTATCGGTACCGAATCGCGTCTGCTGACGATATTCGCGCTGCTCAATCAGATCGTCCAGGGCGCCGAAACCGATCCAGAGGTGCGTATCGCTGAACTGGAAAAACGCCGCGCCGACATCGATGCAGAGATAGAGCGCGTACGGCAAGGTGAACTGACGCTGATGGAACCCACCCAGCTCAAGGAACGTTTTTACCAGGTGGAACAGACGGCCCGCACCCTGCTGGCCGACTTCCGCCAGGTAGAGCAGAATTTTCGTGGCCTGGACCGCGCAGTGCGCGAACGCATTACCACCTGGGAAGGCGGTCGTGGTGAGCTGCTGGAAAGCGTATTCGGCGAACGCGACGCTATCGCCGACTCCGACCAGGGCAAGAGCTTTCACGCCTTTTGGGACTTTGTTATGTCGCCGGCGCGACAGGAAGAGCTATCGCTGTTACTGAAGCGAACGCTGGCGCTCGACGCTATCGCAGCGCTTCAACCCGACACCCGACTGTTACGCATCCACTACGACTGGCTGGAGGCCGGTGAAACGACGCAACGCACGGTCGCCCGCCTGTCGGAACAACTTCGCAAGTACCTTGACGACCAGGCCTGGCTGGAAAACAGGCGCATTATGACCTTGATTCAGGGCATTGAACGCCAGGCGGTGGAACTCAGGGAACAGGCGCCAGCGGGAAACTTCACGGCACTCGATGACAGCTCGCCTGCGGTCGACCTGGTCATGGACAGGCCGTTGTTTACGCCGCCGCTTAAACCGCATATCAGCCAACAGGTACTCGAAGAAGGCAGTGATGCGGTCGACGCCGATGTACTGTTCGAGCAAGTTTACGTGGACAAGACACGCCTCGCGGCGCGTGTACGTCAAGCCCTGCAATCCCGCGATCAAATCGCACTGACAACCGTGCTGGAAACCCACCCCCTCGAACAGGGTCTGGCCGAGCTGGTCGCCTATCTGAGCCTGGCCGCCGCCGACGGCAAGGCGGTCATTGATGATGAACGCTCTGAAACGATCACCTGGACCAACGACGACGGCGTTCAACGACGCGCCACCCTGCCCACTGTGATATTCTGCCGTTGATACAATGAATTCCATCGAAGCCGATACACAACAGCTTTCGCCACTGCTCATCGCCCTGTTCAAGGGCGTCCTGTACCAGGATCGGAGCCCTGAGCTTTGGCAGGGCTTGATCAAGCTGCAAGCCCCGGTGCGGGATTATATTGACGTGCTGGGTCTGGAGCTGATTTTCGACGAAGCCGAAGGCTACGCCTATTTTCGTCAGCGCCTGCCGGTCGAGGGTGAAACCGAACGGCCGCGCCTGGTGACACGCCGGCAACTGAGTTACCCGGTCAGCCTGCTGCTGGTACTGCTGCGCAAAAAGCTGGCCGAGCACGACGCCAGCGGTGCGGAACCGCGACTGATCCTTCATCGCGAACAACTGGTTGACATGATGCGGGTCTTCCTGCCCGATACCGCCAACGAGGCCAGACTCATGGACCGTATCGACGCCCATATCAACAAGGTGGTGGAACTCGGTTTTCTGCGCCGACTGCGCGGCCAGGACGCGCAGTTCGAAATACGCCGCATTCTCAAAGCGTTCGTCGACGCCCAGTGGCTGGCCGGTTTTGAGGACAAACTCAAGGGGTACGGCGAGCACATCGCCGGCGATCACTAACGCCCATGCAAACCCAGCACCTTGACTTCGCTGAATCCAACGAACGCGCCGGCTTCCGCTTGCGCCGCATCGAGTTGTACAACTGGGGCACCTTCCACAACAAGGTCTGGCGCCTGCTGCCGCAAGGCGATAACGCCCTGCTAACGGGCGATATCGGCTCCGGAAAGTCCACATTGGTCGACGCCATCACCACGTTGCTGGTACCTGCGCAGCGGATCACCTATAACAAAGCCGCCGGTGCGGAAGCCAGGGAACGCACCCTGAAATCCTATGTGCTGGGCTATTACAAATCGGAACGTGGCGACAGCGGCCTGTCGGCGCGTGCCGTGGCACTGCGTGATCACAACAGTTATTCCGTCCTGCTGGGGCATTTC
The DNA here is from genome assembly GCA_030618475.1 of Gammaproteobacteria bacterium. Classification (GTDB taxonomy): domain Bacteria; phylum Pseudomonadota; class Gammaproteobacteria; order DSM-19610; family DSM-19610; genus Thiogranum. Next base: position 2,558 of record JAUXDG010000086.1, read on the forward strand.
TATAACGAGGGTTTCGATCAGCACGTAACGCTGGCGCAGGTTTTCTGGGTCAAGGAGACACAAGGACAGCCGGCGCGCTTCTATGTGGTATCAGACCGTTCGCTCTCCATTGCCGAGCATTTCGCCGATTTCGGCACCGATATCAACAGGCTGAAGAAACGCCTGAGACAAACCAGTCATAGTGAGGTGTTCGACAGCTTCCCACCCTATGGCGCGGCCTTCCGGCGCCGTTTCGGCATCGACACCGAACAGGCGCTGGAGCTGTTCAATCAAACGGTATCGATGAAGTCGGTCGGCAACCTCACCGAATTTGTTCGCGAACACATGCTGGAAGCCTTTCCGGTAACGGTCCGAATCGAGGCGCTGGTCAGCCATTTCGACGACCTCAACCACGCCCACGAAGCCGTGCTGAAGGCCAAGGGCCAGATCATGGCACTCGAACCGCTGGTCGCTGATAACGCACGGCACAGTGAATTGTCCGCACAGGTCGCCGAATTGCGCAGCTGTCGCGAAGCCCTGCATCCCTGGTTTGCTCAACTCAAAGGTGGATTGCTGGAGAAACGGCGGGAAAACCTGACGCAGCAACTGATGCGCCTCGACCAACAGATCCGGATGCTGGACGAACAAAGGCGCGGGCAGCTGGCGCGCCGCGATGAACTGAAACAGGCGATAGCCGAGAATGGCGGCGATCGCATCGAGCGCATCAAGCAAGACATTCGCGCAAAACAGCAGGAAAAAACCGACCGGCAAAAACGCGCCGAACGCTATAACGCTGTGGCGCAGACCCTGAACTTGCCGGCAGCATTACACGCAGACACCTTTCTCATCAATCAGCGCGCGCTGCAGAGCGAACGCCGGAAAACAGAGACCCGCCAGGCCGAGGCACAGAATGAACTCACCGAGACAGCGGTTGAGTTGCGCACACTCAAGGATAAGCACGATACCATCACCCTGGAACTCGATTCCCTGCGCAAGCGTCGCTCCAACATTCCCTCCGCGATGCTCGCCATCCGCGATCGACTGCGCCAGACACTGGGACTGGATGAACAGACGCTGCCTTTTGCCGGCGAACTGATCCAGGTGCGCGAAGACGAAGGCGACTGGGAGGGCGCCGCCGAGCGTCTGCTGCACAGCTTCGGGCTTTCCCTGTTGGTGCCGGACACGCACTATGCGCAAGTCGCCGAGTGGGTCGACTGTACCCACCTCAGAGGACGCCTCGTCTACTACCGGGTGCGCGACGCAAAGGCGGCGAACATCGCCGGCCTTTCCGTCGAATCGCTGGTGCGTAAACTGGCCATCAAACCGGATTCGGCATTCTATACCTGGCTGGATGCCGAACTTGCCCGGCGATTCGACTTTGCCTGTTGCGAGACATTGACCCAGTTCCGCCGCGAGAAAAAAGCGGTCACCCGCAGCGGGCAAATCAAAGCCGGCGGCGGGCGTCACGAAAAGGACGACCGACACCACATCGGCGACCGTTCGCGTTATGTGCTGGGCTGGAGCAACGAGGCCAAGATCGACGCCCTGGAAAAACAGGCCGGCGATCTCGCGACCCGTATGCAGGCGGTTGCCGACCAGGTCGCCGGGCGGCAAACAGAACTGAACACCCTCAACCAGCGTTTGGCTGACCTTGAAAAGCTCGCGGTGTTCAGTGAGTTCCGCGAACTCGACTGGCGGCCGCTGGCGCTGGATATCGAACGGCTTGAGCGCGAAAAACGTCAGTTGGAGGCCGGATCGGACATCCTGCGCACCCTTGAAGCTCAATTGCAGGCACTGGAACAGAGCCTCGAAGCGACTGAGGCCGAACGGGATGGAGCCAGGCGCGAACACGCCAAGGGTGAAGAAAAGCGCGACCGTGCCGGCGAACAGCTGGACGCGGCCCGGACCCTGCTCGACGCCACGCCCGAGGAAGCAAAACAGCGCTACTTCCCGCAACTCGAAGCCATGCAGCATGATGCCCTGGGCGATCACACGCTCTCGGTCGAGTCTTGCGATAACCGCCAGACTGACATGCGCGAATGGCTGCAAGACAGAATCAATGCCGAAGAGAAAAAGATCAACCGCTTGACCGAAAAAATCATCAAAGCCATGCAAGCCTATTGCCAGGCCTACCCCCTGGAAACCCGGGAAGTGGATGTCAGCGTGCAGGCGGCCGACGAATACCTGTCCATGCTGCAGGCGCTCAAGAACGACGACCTGCCGCGCTTCGAGGCCCGCTTCAAAGCACTGCTCAACGAGAACACTATCCGCGAAGTGGCCAACTTCCAGGCGCAGCTCAACCGCGAGCGCCAGACCATCCGCGAGCGAGTCGAGACCATCAACCGCTCGCTGCACGATATCGATTACAACCCGGGACGCTATATCACCCTGCTGGCCGAGTCGGCCCTGGACGCCGATATCCGCGATTTCCAGCAGGATCTTCGCGCCTGCACCGAAGGTGCACTCACCGGTTCCGAAGACGAACAATACTCCGAATCAAAGTTCGTACAGGTCAAACACATCATCGAACGTTTCCGCGGACGAGAAGGCTTGAGCGATCTGGATCGCCGCTGGACCCGCAAAGTCACCGATGTACGTAACTGGTTCAGCTTTTCCGCCTCGGAACGTTGGCGCGAAGACGACAGCGAATACGAACATTATTCCGACTCCGGCGGAAAGTCGGGCGGTCAAAAGGAAAAACTCGCCTACACGGTACTGGCCGCGAGCCTCGCCTACCAGTTCGGCCTGGAATGGGGCCAGGTGCGCTCACGTTCCTTCCGTTTCGTGGTGATCGACGAGGCCTTCGGCCGCGGCTCCGACGAGTCGGCCCGCTATGGTCTGGAGCTGTTCAAGCGGCTCAACCTGCAATTGCTGATCGTCACACCGCTACAGAAGATCCACATCATCGAGCCCTACGTCGCCAGCGTCGGCTTTGTGCACAATGAAGCGGGTGCCCATTCACTGCTGCGTAATCTCAGCATCGAAGAGTATCGAGCGGAGCAGGCAAAGCACCGCGCTGCGACATATGGCCCAGGCCACCCTCTCTCGCCTGAAGGCGATTCACCTTGAACTGGACGCAAGCCGATGATATCAAACACCAGCTCGAACGACGTTGGCAACGCGGGCAGATCCTTGCCGCACGGCTGCAGGACGAGGCACTTTTCCCACTGCAATTAACACTGAAAAAACCCGATGCAAAGGCGCTGTCCGATCACTTCAATGCCGTACGCTTGTGGGTTCAGTCGCTCATCGAGGGTAGCAAGACACGACGAGGTTTTGGCTACGAGATCGAATGGCGGACCGTCAAACACCGGGTGCACGGCCGCAACCGGATACCGGCAGCCGTGGTGATTCCCACACAAGACGACGCACTTCGTCTGATCGGCAAGACACGCGCGGTTCAGCGCTTCGACAGCTTGAGCGAAATGACCCTCGCCAGGTTCCCGGCTTTGGCGGAGCGACTGGCGCTAAAGCCATTGACCCTCCTTGACCACGCGAACGAATGGAACAGTATCCTGGCGGTGGTGGATTACTTCAGCAGCCATCCTCGTCCTGGCCTGTATCTTCGCCAGCTCGATATTCCAGGTGTGGACAGTAAGTTCATAGAAGCCCGCCGGGGACTGATTGGCGAGCTGCTCGACTGCGTGCTGCCAGAACAAGCCATCGATACCAATGCCACCGGCGTCAAAGGCTTTAACCGCCGCTACGGACTCAGGGAAGCGCCGCCGTTGATTCGTTTCCGCCTGCTCGACCCGGCTCTGTTTATCCATGGGCTCTCCGATCTGTCAATACCGCCTGAGCAATTCGCCAGCCTGAAACTGCCGGTGAAGCGGGTGTTTATCACTGAAAACAAAATCAATGGCCTGGCGTTTCCCGACGTGCACGACGCACTGGTGATTTTCGGCCTGGGTTATGGGCTGGACAGACTGAAAGAGATCGCCTGGCTACACCATGTATCGCTGCATTACTGGGGCGACATCGATACCCATGGCTTTGCCATCCTCAACCGCCTGCGGGCCAGCTTCCCCGATGCCGCGTCGTTACTCATGGATAGCGACACACTCATGGCCCACCGCACTTTGTGGGGCCAGGAACCGGCGAATGACCGCTTCGCTGGTGAGCTATCCCGCCTTAATGAAACAGAGCAGTTGTTATTCACTGACCTTAAACGCAACCGCCTTGCCGACGGCGTGAGACTTGAGCAGGAACGTATAGGCTTTCGATGCTTGCAGAGGGAGTTGGCCCATTGCGATTAAAGCCGGCGAACCCAAGCGCCAAAAAACCAGCAGAGGACGCATTTACTTAAAAACTCCCGCAAGCCATTTACCCGTCCAGATCGGGCAGCCCAAATTGTGACGTTTTGTCATGAAGCGTTCAAATTCAGCCAGCCCCTGGAAAACGGGCTACAATAATTGTGTAACAGTGGTGGCCGCGATTCTGCGTGGACCATGACACTCCTGCTGTTGAGTACTCAATACTCGTTTCGATGAAAGGAGGAGAGGGTATGTCTTTATCCCTCCATAACATACGGACTTACCTGCCAATATTTATCAGCAGCAATAGATACCTCATCGGTTTTCTCGCCTTTTTCTATATAAACATGTCACCCATAGCCGGCGAGCTTGAGAGACTGTCAGTCACTGTTGAAAATGGTGATTACAGGATACATGTAGTAATGGTGATGGACGCACCTGCAGATTATGTTTACAGAGTGATAACCGATTACAAACATGCCTACCGAATCAACCCCTGTGTTACGGAAAGTGAAATCCTGCCCTCTCCTGACGAAGATACGGTGAGGGTGTACAACCACTCTGTACACTGTATCTGGCTGTTCTGCTTCGATATCGACTGGATCGGAGATATCGTAGAGTTGCAGGAGGGTTATCTGATGATAGACACACTCCCACAGTACAGTAGCTTTGACTCGGGTAGGGCGGTGTGGCGTATACATCCGCAGGGGGAACGCACATGGATCTTCCATCACTCACACTTCAAGCCGAACTTCTTCATTCCTCCACTCATTGGTGAACATATCATAAAGCAACATATGCGGGATGAAACACTGGATACCTTTAAAAGAATTGAGTGCCATGCAAAGATCCTGCTGGAAAGAGACATGGAGAACGAAACCGATCACCTGGAAAAACTTGTAAGAGATGGAAGGGATTGCATTAATGTTAACGGCTAACAGGTCTGATTGTTGCTCAAGAGAATCATGAAGCAGTCCTTATCTTTAACTTTTTCCCTTGCATTGCTGACCTGTCTCAGCCTTGCAGGGTGCGCAATCGAACCACGCATCAGCTATCAACGTGACGTGCATCCTATCTTTGAAGAGAAGTGCACTGGCTGTCATACCCCACCTTACGGCGAAGGCTACAGGCAAACAGGGCTGGACATGGGAAGTTATGAGACACTCGTGCAAGGCTCGATATACGGCCCCGTAATCGTGCCTGGCAACAGCAGAAAGAGCGCCCTGAATATACTGGTAGAGGGTCGGGCAGGTGATCTATCGCGTGCACTGGAAATAAAACACAAGCCAATGACTGATCGCGAGATCGAGGTTCTGCGTTTGTGGGTCGGGCAGGGAGCGCTTAATAATTAAAGCATGCAACATAACACACAAACCGTTACACTATGCGGTCCGGCTGACTTCAGGATACGCCGGTTAAGCCCTTGCGTTCCACGCATTCCATCTATTTCAGGCACTGCACATGAATACCGGCACGGTAACTGCGTTTAATCAATTGGCGCTGAATAAATCTCTTCTTAAAGCATTGGATGATGTGGGTTATGAAACCCCCTCGCCCATCCAGGCACAAACGATTCCGCTGTTACTGGAAGGCAAAGACGTACTGGGTCAGGCACAAACCGGCACCGGAAAAACTGCGGCTTTTGCCCTGCCGATATTATCCAACCTCGATTTAAAACAGAAAGGCCCGCAGGTTTTAGTACTGGCACCCACCCGTGAACTGGCTATCCAGGTGGCTGAAGCCTTTCAAAAATACGCCAAGCATATGAAAGGTTTTCATGTATTACCGGTTTATGGCGGTCAGGATTACCGCGGACAGCTCCGCGCCCTGGAGCGCGGTATACATGTAGCAGTGGGTACACCCGGCCGCGTAATGGATCACATGCGTCGTGGCACCTTAAAACTGGACAAACTCACCACGCTGGTGCTGGATGAAGCCGATGAAATGCTACGCATGGGCTTTATCGATGATGTGGAATGGATACTTGAACAAACGCCGTCAAACAGACAAATCGCCCTGTTCTCGGCCACCATGCCACAACAGATTCGTCGCATTGCCACAAAATATTTAAATGAACCCGCACAAATTACCATCAAGGTTAAAACCACCACGGCCGAGACCATTCGCCAGCGCTTCTGGCCGGTCAGTGGCGTGCATAAACTGGATGCCTTGACCCGTATCCTTGAAGCCGAACACTTTGATGCCATGCTTATATTTGTGCGTACCAAAACCGCAACGGCTGAGTTATCTGAAAAACTGGAAGCACGTGGTTATGCCTCGGCACCACTCAACGGCGACATTCCACAGAACCAGCGCGAACGCACCATTACAAATTTAAAAAAAGGCAATCTGGACATCATTGTCGCCACGGATGTCGCCGCACGCGGTCTCGACGTGGGACGTATCAGCCACGTAGTGAATTACGATATTCCGTATGACACGGAATCCTATGTACATCGTATCGGGCGTACCGGTCGTGCCGGTCGGCAGGGCGATGCAATCTTGTTTGTCGCACCGCGTGAAAGACGTATGCTAAGCGCCATTGAGAAAGCCACCAGGCAGAAGATCGACATTATGGATCTGCCTTCAACTGAGCTCATCAATGACAAGCGTATCGCAAAATTCAAACAGCGCATCACCGATACCCTGGCGAATGAAGAATTAGGCTTGTTTTCCCAGCTGATTGAACAATACCAGCAGGAACATAACGTGCCGGCAGAGGAAGTTGCCGCCGCTCTTGCCCAACTGTTACAAGGTAACACCCCCTTTCTGTTACAGAACAAACCACAACGGAAAGCAGATAACAGCTGGAAAAAAGATGAAAGAAAACCACATAAAAAACATGAGCGCTCTTCAAGAAAAGAGGCGCCACCTGAAGAAGGCATGAAGCGTTACCGCATTGAAGTAGGTCATAACCACAAGGTTAAGCCCGGCAACATCGTCGGCGCTATCGCCAATGAAGCAGGTATCGACAGCCAACACATTGGACGCATCAATATTCATGATGACTACAGCCTGATTGATTTACCCGAAGGCATGCCCAAAGCTATATTCAACGACTTGAAAAAAGTCTGGGTATCGGGCCAACAATTAAAGATTTCCCATCTGGCAAAGGAAAGAAGTCCCAGGAAATCAGATAATCGCGCCAAAAATGAAACAAGAAGACGAAGCCAGGCTAAAAAAAGCAGCAAGAAAAAAGTGCGAAAAAAATGAACAATAATGGTGCCGACGGCCGGAG
>JAUXDG010000111.1 GCA_030618475.1 Gammaproteobacteria bacterium
TCAATCCCATTCGTAGTGTGGGTGATATCAAGTTTGGTTCTAGTATATTCAGGTCTATTATTAAAATGCGATGTATGTGGAAAACGCCCTACAGTTGCTTGGCGAGAAACAAAGAAAGTTAATTCCAAGCTGGATACGAATACTCAAAAGATTATTGAATTTTTCTACGCGCCCGAGCTTAGAGATAAGAAGTTTAAATGTGTTCACTGTGGCTCAGAGTTCCTGCTGGGGAGTTTACCCCGCAGGTCGTGAGGGCAGGGGTTTCGTAATACCGCGGTGTTTGGAAAGAGCAAAATACCCATCGTAGGAGCGCCGCCCTTCGGCGCGATTACCATTTCAGCGCGACTGTGGTTCCAGAAAAATTACAACCCGGTTGTTTTTTTCTGCAATCTCATTCCAGGCCTGTGCCGTTGTCGCGTCTGATTTATCCGGGTATACATACAGTGGATCTGTGCGTGAGGCTGCAACTACTTCCATCGCCAGCGGGCCTTCGTTCAACAGCGGCGTACTGTTCACGAAGTTGGCAAAACTCAGTGACTGGTGGGCGGCAGGTAAATCGCTTGGTTGTACCGGGTTGCCGATAAACTCGCATTGCTCAACTGTCAGCTCCGGAGAGGGAAGGCGGAAGCCGGTTTCCTGGTCACCCAGCAGGCAGAATTCTCCAGCGTGGGTTTCGAGTATTATTTTACCCGCGTAGCCGCTTTCGGAGAGTCGGACCAGAAGTTGTTCGACTATATCAGCGCGCTGCTTGTCTAGGGCGATTTCATCGTAGGGGTATTGCAGTTCCTGGTTGATGGCCCAGCCCGCCATTTGCCAGGTCTTGTTTAGCAAACCCACAGTTTCCGCCTGCAGGGCTTCCAGATTGCTTACCGCCTGCTCTGCCTCTTGCTGGCTTGAAGCCTGTACGTCATTGGCTGCCGAAACGGGGGCGACATCTTTTTCCTCCTGCTTGTGGATGGAAAAGTTCCAGGCCATGGAGGCGAACAATAATGCGGTCAGCAGAACTGTAGGTACTATGGATGGTGTTTGAACCGGAGGCAGTTCCTGTTTGAGGGCGTCAAGTTTTTCATCCAGTTCCTTGTTCAGCCGGTTGCTGGTCTGTTGCGAAACAGTGTCCATGCTGAGCAGCATGTCCTTGCGAATCTCCGCGCGCTGTTCTTCAAGCAGGCTACGTAAATGAGTATCGAGTTGCCCGGCATCCAGGCCGCTGGTTGCACTTTGCATGCCCGGTTCCATGAACGGCGTTAGCGGGGGAGGCGTGATGCTGTGCTTTTTAAAGTCTTCGGCGCGTTCGGAAGCATCATCTTCATGCAGGGTCCGAACTTTGGAGCGGCGGTCCTTCACCAAGCCGATTTTTCGAAGTGACTCGAACAACTCTGCAGGTGCCACAGTTTTCGGCAGAACACCCACGGCGCCCAGGGCGCGCGCCTGTCCCAGGTACAGATCACCGCCTTTAGAGGTATACATCATAACCGGGATGGTGGCGGTTTCCGGGTTGTTCTTGATGGCCTTTACGGCTTCAAAGCCATCCATGCCCGGCATCATGTGATCCATGAAGATGACATCGGGACGATGGTGGATGAGAAAATCCAGTGCCTGTCCGGCGGACTCAACGGTGTCGACAGCAAGGTCGTGTTTCTCCAGCATGCGCCGTAACACCAGGCGTGCTGATTTGGAATCGTCAACGACTAATGCGCATTTTTGTTTTGACATCGCTGTCCCATGGAAAGTGGTCACGGAAGATACGGAAAACTCAGTGTGTCCCCCGGGTATGTCTTTGATCCATATGAATTCAGTTAACGGTCGATACAGTAATTCCTGAACTTTCTCCACTGATGCCCGGACAGGTCTTCACACCAATCATAGTGTATTCCCAGGCTATTTTTGCGTGGACCCTAAGAATACTTTCAGGGCCCGGTACAGGTATTCGCTATCCCTGGCGCCGGCCAGTTCGCGAATCGAGTGCATGGCAAATGTAGGAACGCCGATATCGAGGGTGCGAACCCCGATATTGCTGGCAGTGAGGGGGCCAATCGTGCTTCCACATGCCATATCACTGCGCACCACGAAAGACTGCAGCGGTACCTCAGACTGCTCACAAAGCAGGCGGAACAGACCGGCTGTTTCGCTATTGGTGGCATAACGCTGATTGGCATTGGTTTTTATCACTGGTCCCTGGTTAAGCAAGGGACCATGATTGGCATCGTGTTTGTCTGCATAGTTCGGGTGGATGCCGTGGGCATTGTCAGCCGAAATCAACCAGGAGTGGTTGATGCAACGCGCCATCGATTCGGGTTCAGGGCAGATGCGCTGCAGTACCGACTTGAGAAAAGGGCCGTCGGCGCCACAGGCCGAGGCGCTGCCGACTTCTTCATGATCATTGCAGATCAGGAGTTTTGGCTGACCGTCGGCGGAATCCAGCAAGGCCTTTAAGCCGATAAAGCAGCTCAGCAGGTTATCCAGTCTCGCGCTGGCGATGAATTCCTGATTCAGACCGATCAATGCAGGTGGCTGACAATCGAAAAGCGACAGTTCAAAGTCCAGCACGGCTTCGATATCCAGATCCGGGTCCTGCTGTCGAGCCAGTTCGAACAACAATTTATTGAAATCGACAGCTGAGTCTTCGTCGCTCTGCATCAGCACCGGCGGCAGATGCTGTTGGGCGTTGATGTTGCGTGATTTATTGGCCTCCCGGTCCAGGTGAATCGCCAGGCTGGGGATCACAGCGACCGGTGCTTCAAAGTTGATCAGGCAGTTGTCCAGTTGTTGTTTTGAGTTGCGATAGGTAATGCGTCCGGCAATGGATAAATCACGGTCAAACCAGGGGTTGAGCAATGCGCCGCCGTAAACTTCCACACCTAGCTGGTAGTACCCCTGTTGCAGCGTGCGCGGTTGAGGTTTTATGTGCAGGCACGGACTGTCGGTGTGCGCACCGACCATACGTAAGCCGGTTTCTGCCAGTTCGTTGTCGCCGAGCGTAAAAGCAATAATCGATGAATCATTGCGTATAACCAGGTAACGGCCTCCTGGTTCCAGATTCCAGCGTTCGGATTCCTCGAGTCGAACAAAACCGGCTGTCTGCAATCGGCGGCGCAGTTCCTCAGTGGCGTGGAACGGGCTGGGTGAATCGGCAATAAAATGCAAAAGCTGTTGGTTGAGAGATGTCTGTGTCTCAGGCATAAACGTTGATGCGGGAACGGGCAGGCGGTTTGTTTTTGCGGCACTTTTTGCCTTCACGCCGGTTTTCCAGTGCGCGTCGGTCGTGCTTGCTGCGGGTATCGAGGACGACTGGAATCTGCTTTTTACGGCGGTCATCACCGTGACGCCGGTCGTTTTGTCGCCGGTCTTTGAGGGGGCGACGGCTGCCGGGTTCAGGGTGTCCGCCGATGCAGGCTGAATGCGTGGCCGGGTAGGGTGGTACCGGGTCGATACCCGGCGTGTTGGCCGGCAGACGATTGACGGCTTTCAGGCGTTGGAGGCCAGCATCTTCTGAAACGAGTTTTAACCACTGCATAATTGGAAGTATATAGCGCCTTGTTAATTGGGGACAGACCCCGTTTTTTGCGCAAAAAACGCGGTCTGTCCCCAATTAACGGCGGTGTCAGGCCTTTCTGTGCAGCTTGACAACGTTATCGGTCTTTTCCAGTGGCTCCGGCTTACTGAAATGGTAGCCCTGAGCAAAGTCGACACCGATGTCACGTAACTGGTCGGCGATGGCCTTGTTTTCGACGAACTCGGCGATGGTGCGTATGCTCAGGGTATGTCCGACCTGGTGGATCGCCTCGACGATGGCACGGTTCATCGGGTCGGTATTCATGTCCTTGACGAAACTTCCGTCGATCTTGAGGAAGTCAACCGGCAGGTTTTTCAGATAACCAAATGAACTCAAGCCACTGCCGAAGTCGTCCAGGGAAAAGCGGCAGCCCAGCTTTTTCAATGAATGAATCATACGGCTGGCATTTTCCAGGTTGAATACCGCGGCAGTCTCCGTGACCTCAAAACAGAGTTGTCCCGTTTCGATCTGGTGCTCGCCGATTTTCTGTTGAATGTAGTCGGGCAATTCTTCGTCGTTCAGCGAATTACCCGACAGGTTAATGGAGTAGATGCCTCTGTCTCCGCTTTTCCGGGTGTTGCGCAAATATTTGAATGCCGAGTCGATCACCCAGCGATCCAGCGCATTCATCAGATTGTAGCGCTCCGCCGCAGGGATGAATGCACCCGGTTGCACAATGCTGCCATCCTCGCTGCGCATACGTAGCAGCAACTCGTAATGGGGGGTTTTTTCGTCCTGTTTGAGCGTCGTGATCGCCTGTCTGAACAGCATAAAGCGGTTTTCTTCCAGCGCTTCCTTGATGCGTGATACCCAGTGCATTTCACTGTGGCGTTCTCCGAGGTCGATGTCACTGTCCTCGTAGATGTGTATCCGGTTGCGTCCGGATTCCTTGGCAACATAGCAGGCGACGTCGGCAGCGCTGAGAATGAATGATGCATTCTGGGTTTCACGCTGGATCGGAACCATGCCGATACTGGCGCCGACGTTAAAGCGTGTGTCTTCCCAGCGGAAAGTGAATTCGCCGATAGCCTGTAATAGCTGGATGGCGATCTCCCGAGCCTTGTCGAGGCTGACGTCTTCCAGAAGGATGCCGAATTCATCGCCGCCCAGACGGGCGAGTGAAGCATTGGTTGGAACCTGGGCGCGTAAGGTGCGGCTCAATTGTTTGAGCATCTGATCGCCGGCAACGTGACCACAGGTATCGTTAACCACCTTGAACTGGTCAAGGTCCAGATACAACAGCGCATGTTCCTGCCGACTGTTGCCCCCCATGCTGGCCAGCAGGTTGGCGAGTCGATCGGAAAATTCATTGCGGTTGGAGAGGCCGGTGAGGGTGTCGTGGGTTGCCTGCCAGGTCATCTGGTGGGCCATGCGCCGTTCACGGGTGACATCATGGAATACCAGAACGGCTCCGACGATGCTGTTGTCACGATCAAAGATCGGTGCGGCGGAATTTTCGATATTGAATTCCTGTCCATTGCGATTGATCAGCACACATTGTTCGCTGTGGGTGGCGCCCTGGCCGCTACGCAGGCTGATATCTGCGGGACTTTGAATGCGGTGTCGTGTGGTTTCATCGATCAGCGGCAATATTTCGGTCAGTGGGTAACCCTGGGCTTCTTCATGGGTCCAGCCAGTGACAGTTTCAGCGACCGGATTCATATAATCGACACGCCCTTCAGCATCGGTCGTGATCACGCCGTCACCAATTGAATGCAGGGTGACCAGAGCGCGTTCGCGTTCCTGGTATAAAGCCTCTTCGGCACGGCGGTGGTCGGCGAGATCGAGTGACTTGCGCAGTTCTCGTTCAATGGCAGGGACCAGGCGGGCCAGGTTGTCTTTAATGATGTAGTCGTTTGCGCCTCTGCGCATCGCTTCTACAGCGGTTTCCTCACCCACCGTGCCGGACACCAGAATGAAGGGAATATTGGGAGCATGTTCGCGCAGAATATGCAAAGCCTCGAGGCCACTGAAACCCGGCATCGCGTAGTCAGATATGACGATCTGCCAGTCCAGCCTCTGCAAGGCCTTGAGTAATTTTTCCTCACTCTCCACCCGAACATAGTCGGGCTCATAGCCGGCACGTCGCAGTCTCACCAGCACCAGTTGTGCATCGTCGTCATTGTCTTCGATTATCAGGAGGCGTAATGGCGTACTCATCGGCGCAATATCAGCTGTTGGCACTTCGCTGCCAGTGTCCGGACTTGCCGCCCAGTTTCTCCAGCAGGCGTACCTGTTCAATGGTCATGCCGCGGTCAACCGCCTTGCACATGTCGTAAACAGTTAACAGCGTAATCTGTACCGCCGTCAGCGCCTCCATCTCCACGCCGGTTTGGCTGCGCGTTTCAACGCTTACGCGACAGTGAACGGCCGGAGGCGTGGATTCGGTTTCCAGCTCGACCTCAACCCGGGTGAGGGCCAGCGGATGGCACAGCGGAATGAGGTCGGCTGTCTTTTTGGCGGCCATGATGCCTGCGACACGTGCCACACCCAGTACGTCGCCTTTCTTGTGGTCACCCTGCCGGATGTGAGCCAGGGTGGCCGCCTGCATGTGGATCCTGCCTTCGGCGACGGCCCGGCGTGTGGACGTCTCTTTATCTCCGACATCAACCATGTGGGCTTCGCCGGCGGCGTTGAAATGTGTTAACTCACTCATGTAAACAGCCTGGCAGTCGCTCTTTGCCCCCGCACTCGTGGTAAACTGTAAAGGCAGTATTTCTGGAAGTTTTACCTGTAGTTAGACCACTAACTATAGGGGTGTATTCGTTGTGACGCAATGTGGGACTGTTAGATGCACATTCAAGTTCGCTTTTTTGCCGCGTTGAGGGAGCGGGTGGGGATCGCGGAACGAGCGATTTCAGTGCCTGAGAATACCACCATCGCCCAGGCCTGGTCGCTGGTTGTCGAGGATAAAGCATTGCCAGACAATGTGTTAGCGGCAAAAAACATGGAGTATGTCGATGTTGCTACGCTGGTCGAAGAGGGTGACGAGATTGCATTTTTCCCGCCGGTAACCGGGGGTGGTCTGTGACGGTAGAAATCCTCAACAGGGCATTCGATCCCTGGCATCACCTGGCTGAGTATCAGAACAAAGGGTCGCAACGGGCCGGGCAGATTGGCGCCACGGCAGTTTTTATCGGCACTATGCGGGATTTTAACCAGGATACGTCGGTACAGGGCATGTTGCTGGAGCATTACCCCGGTATGACAGAAAATTACCTGGAAAAAATCAGCCGGGAGGCTGTCCGGCGCTGGGATTTAATGGACAGTCTGATCGTCCACCGGGTCGGTGAATTACTGCCAGGCGAGCCGATTGTGCTGGTGGCCGTCTGGTCAGCGCATCGCAAGGCGGCTTTCGAAGCCAGCCGCTACTTAATGGAGGAATTAAAATCCAAAGCGCCGTTCTGGAAAAAAGAGCAGCTCCAGGAGGGTGCCCGCTGGGTGGAGAGCAATACACCGGGATGAAGGCGGTATCGGTGCAGGAAATTCGGTGCTAGATGCTTTTTTGTCAGGACGCCGCCTGCTGATCAGCGCCGTCCACTAGCACATCCCGTAATTCAAACTCCATTGTCTCCAGGTCGCCCAGCGCATAAGTGGCCGGTGCGGCGACGCCACCCACTGTACCGGGGTTGACGACCCGGGTTGTGCCGCCCTTGATGTTACTGACTGTTTCGATTTTAGCTTCGTGGTCGTGTCCGCAGCACACCAGATCATAGTCACCGGTGGTGGCCATGGCTTTGGCATAATGGGGGTAATGCACCAGGAAAATCCTGCGCCCAGCCAGTTCGAGACCGGCATCCTGACCGTAAAAGGTGACCAGGCTGCCGGGTTTGTTGGCAATACGCGCCATCATGTACAGGTCGCCGATATTGTTACCGTAGATGACGTGAACCGGCAGGCCGATTGGTTTCAGCACGCTCAGGGTGCTGGGGGCCACCACATCGCCACAGTGCAGCACCGCTTCGGCACCTTGTTGTTTTGCGGCGCGCACCGCGGCCTCCAGCAGCGGGCGGTGGTCGTGACTGTCAGACACAATGCAGATTTTCATGTAAACAGCCACGGTAGACACGGAAAATAATTTACGTGTCTACCGTGGCCCTCAATTGGGGCCGGACCCAAACAACACTAACCCAGCAAAGGCACAATCAGCAAAGCAACAATGTTGATAATCTTGATCAACGGGTTGATCGCCGGGCCGGCGGTGTCCTTGTAGGGGTCGCCCACGGTGTCACCAGTCACTGCAGCCTTGTGCGCATCCGAGCCCTTGCCGCCGTGGTGGCCGTCCTCGATGTACTTCTTGGCGTTATCCCAGGCGCCACCTCCGGTGGTCATGGAAATCGCCACGAACAGGCCGGTGACGATGGTGCCCAGCAGCACGCCACCGAGTGCCTGCGGTCCCAGCAGCAGACCGACGGCCACCGGTACCAGAATCGGCAGCAGGGAGGGGATGATCATTTCCTTGATCGCGGCTTTGGTCAGCAAGTCTACCGCGCGGGAGTAATCCGGTTTCTGGGTATAATCCATAATGCCGGGCATTTCCTTGAACTGGCGACGCACCTCGTTAACGATGCCGCCCGCCGCACGGCCTACCGCCTCCATGGCCATGGCGCCGAACAGGTAGGGCACCAGACCACCG
>JAUXDG010000181.1 GCA_030618475.1 Gammaproteobacteria bacterium
CGGCTCGGCGTTGACCACATCCACCTGCCCGTTCATGCTTGCGGCCAGCTGATGCACCAGCGCCAGGCCGATACCGGTGCCGACAGTTTCCCGCGTCAGTTCGTTCTCTGACCGGTAGAACAACTCGAAGATCTTCTTCATCTGGTCCCTGGGCACACCCCGGCCATAGTCGCGCACACTGAACTGAACCGTTGTGGTGCGCAGCAGCCGGACACTGATGTCGATGATCCTGCTGTCCGTTTTCGATGAGAACTTGAGCGCATTATCCACGAGATTGATAAGAATCTGGGTGAAATAGTCGGCATCCACATTGATCAGCGACTCACCGGCTTCGCCCTTGCAGTCCAGCTTCAACTCGAACCCGGCGCCTTCGATCTGTGATGATATCCTGGGCAGGGTGCCCTCCAGCAAGGTGGACACCTTCACCGGCTTCAAATCGACCTGTACACCATTGCGGGACAGACGCGCCAGTTGCAACACGTTGTTGATAAGACGTGACAGGCGTTCACTCTCATCGAAGATGTACTTGTAATAGGTCTCTTTCTTTTCTTCACTGGCCCAGCCTTCGCGCAACATCTCACCGTACATGCGAATGGAGGTCAGCGGGGTTTTCAGTTCGTGACTGACGGCTGAGACAAAGTCCTGTTGCTGGCGGGCAAGTTCGATCTGCCCTGCCCCCAGGCGGTACATCAGGTAAAACCCGCCACACAGCACCAATATAAGGATAGCCGCAACCCAGTTTATCAACGTGCCACCGGCCCCCCGGGGCAAGCGGTTTATAGTGAAGATCAGCTCCACATCGCTCAAAGGATCAGACAAGCGTGTCCGATAGAGCAGCGCACCACTCAAGGCTTCGCTGCTGGAGAGATACTGCCGCGATGGCTGGCCGCTGAACACCGAAAACACATCCCCCTGATAGGCAAGGATCAGATCGCTCATCTGCGACAGCAGCGTCTCGCCAAACAAGGTTTTGATGCTGCCTTGAAGGAAAGCCTGCTGCCCGATCAAGGCCCCCTGGATATAACGTTGCCCGTCACGCCACACCTTGCGGAACAACACAAAATGACCACTGTCGAGCAGACTGAATTCAAAAGGATCGATCTCACTCTCGAAAATATCAATACGAACCCGGTTTGCAAGCGGTGCCGTGGCCTCGCGTATTTCATCGGCAAACACCGCCCGGGGTTCCGGCAAGGCATTGCGTTCCTTACGCGCACGTTTTTCGGGGAGGGGGGCAAGCCTGGAAACGATCGGCCCTTGTGTCGCATCGACCGAATCAGCCTGGTAGTGATCGTCCAGCTTCAGATCTTCAACCCGGCCGAGCTTGCCGATGGTCTTCTGCTTCTTTTCCTGTTCACGCACACCGCCTGCCACGTTCAAGCGATCGAAGGCTGCCTGAGCCGGCACCTGCTCCTCCCTCTTTTCCCCGGCTGCAAACCCGGCACTGTCCACGACGGAGGACATGAATACCGGGGCGACAGTGGCTGGCAGAGCGCTCGTTTCAACAGGCATATCGCGGCGCTGCGGCCTGTCCACCAGCGCATCCTCCGTCAATGCCCTGTCGGCTTCCCCGCTCCTTACCAGCCTGTTTTCACTGAGGATCTGCTGGATGCGGTTCTGCAAGACCAGCCGCTGCTGCCGTTCCTGCGCGGAAATACCATAGGCCGTTGTCGCCTCATCCAATTGTGGCAATAAGGGCGTGCTGAATACGCCCCGTGCATCCACCTGGAAATAACCGATCAGACCGGGGATGGCGGATGTAAGCGGGTACGCCGACAGTGGCGAGCGCTGCAGAAAATTCGCGGATGGATCGCCCGCAACATTCAGGAAGGCATAATCGGAAAATGGTCGCGCTCCCTCGTCGCCGATCAGTTCGCTGAAACGGCTGTTGATACGCACCGACAACTCTTCGGCCAGCACCCGGTGCTGGTGAAATGCCTCCCACTTCAATTCGCTGTAGGCCTGGCGGATCAGCACTGCCGTCGGGATCGCCAGCGCCAGGAAAAACACCAGCAGCCACAGCCCCAGTGTTTTCCGGTCCAGTCCTGTCAGTGAAGCGCGCAAGCGTTTATTCCGTCAGCAGGCGGTAACCTGCGCCACGCACAGTCAGCAGATAGCGCGGCTGTGCGGGATCGGGTTCTATTTTGCGCCGCAGCTTGGCGATATGGATATCGACGGTACGGGTTTCCAGTTGCAGATTTTTGGCATACCCCCAGACCCTGTTGAGCAGCTCCTCGCGCGACACCGGCCGCTCCGAGTTCGCCTTCAGGTATTGCAGGATCTCCACTTCCCGGCGTGTGAAGGACAGCGCCTGCTCACCCCGACGGCCGGAGAGATTCCGGCTGTCGATTTCAATACCGTCACCCAGTTGAAGTTGATGTTCCATCTCCACAGCAATACGCGAGCGGCGCAGCACCGCCTGCACCCGCAGCACCAGCTGGGCCACCGAGAATGGCTTGGCCACGTAATCGTCGGCACCGAGTGACAGACCCTGGATAATGTCTTCGTCACTGCTCCTGGCCGTCAACATGATGATGGGCTGCTCGCGGTCCCGCGAGCGGATCCGGTTGCAGATCTCGAAACCGTCCATGCCCGGCAACATGATATCCAGCAGGATCAGATCGAAGCTGCCACTCAAGGCCTTGTCCAACCCCTCGTTTCCGTCGGCCGCGCAGTCAAGCTCGTAACCGTGAAAAACCAGCACGTCCCTCAGTCCGGTGCGAATGGCCTCTTCGTCTTCAACGATAAGAATACGGATCTTGCGTTGCATGGTATTAAAGCCTATCAGCTAAGCCCCCTTCGGGCATGTAAATCTTTTGTAAATCATCCGGCACAGGTTTTACCTAAACCTGTCTGGCAGCGAACAGCCACCCTGCCTAGACTGGATTCACACTCACAACAACCCGGCAGGAGGTAAACACCATGGCATTGATCACACGCATATCAAGACTTTTTCAGGCCGATCTGCACGCTGTCCTCGACCGTATCGAGGAACCCGACCTGTTACTCCGGCAGGCGGTGCGGGAGATGGAAGACGATCTGGCCCGCGACGAACAAGGCGTGAAAGTACTGAACCACCAACTGGAGCAACTCATCAGCCGTGAAACAGACATCGGGCATTCACTGGACGAAATCGAAGACGAACTGGACGTCTGCTTTCAGTCCGGGAAAGACGATCTGGCCCGTGCACTGATCAAGCGCAAGCTGGAAGCGTTACGGTTTCAGAAATTCCTGTCGCGCAAACGCGAGGTGCAGGAACGAACCCTCAGCGGGCTCAGGACAAGACTGCAGGAGAACCGCGGGCGCCTGGACAGCATGCGTCAGAAAGCCGAACTGCTGGCCGAGGAGACTGTCTCCGATTCATTCGAGGACAACGGGGCCTGCCCCGATATTGTGATACGCGACGAAGACGTGGAAGTGGCCTTTCTTCGCGAAAAACAGAAAAGGAGCCGGCCATGAAACAGCCCACTTTTTTCGAGGGGGTCGCGCTTGCCCTGGTGGCAAGTCTGCTGGGCAGCACCTTGTATAGCGTGTTCAGCTCGATATTTCCGGCCGACGCAGTGTTGCGCCTGCTGATCGCCGGCATCGGTCTCGCTTATGTGTTCTACCTGTTATCGCGCAGCCACGAACGGGTGGGACGCGTCACGGTGGTTGCCGGCTGGACCCTGGCAACGGTCGTTATCTGGTTTATCGAATCCCCGCTGATGCTCTATGTACTGGTGCACCTGGGGCTCATCTGGTTGATCCGTTCGCTGTACTTCTATTCCAGTGTCCTGTCCGCGCTGGCTGATCTGGGACTGAATGGCCTGAGTCTGGCCGCCGCCATCTGGGCGGCCGGGCAAACGGGCAGTGTGTTCCTGAGCCTCTGGTGTTTCTTCCTGGTGCAGGCCCTGTTCGTCGCCATCCCCACCCGGCTGAATCGCAGGAACCGGAAAACACCCGCCGGGCTGGAAAACGAAGACCGTTTTCAACGCGCCCACCGCGCTGCCGAGGCCGCGGTGCACAAACTTTCGTCTATCCGTCAGTGATGAGTACGGAAGTTGGCCGGCATAAGCTTTCGGAACCGTCGGCCGCATGGACGCGGCCGTCGAGCTTACAAGGATGTATTCACAAGGTGAATTGCGTAGCAAGAGAGGGTGCCCTGGGGTACAGCGTGTTCCGAAAGCTTATGCCGGCCAGCTTCCGTACGCCCCAGTAAACAGGAGAATATACCCATGAAATCGAAAATCCTTGCATTGGCTTTATTCGGCTTTACAGCGGCGAGTGTCGCGTTTTATCCGGCCTATCAAAGCATCGGCGCCACCAACACCACAGCGCAGACAACACCAACGGTCAATCCGCTGAACCAGCAACACGCCAGTATCGAAGTGGTGTTTGTGCTGGATACCACCGGTAGCATGAGTGGCCTGCTTCAGGCCGCCAAGGAAAAGATCTGGTCCATCGCCAGCACCATGGCCTCGGCACAACCGGCACCTGAAATCAGGATGGGGCTGGTCGCCTACCGGGATCGCGGCGACGCCTATGTCACCAAGGTGCTGGACCTGTCCGATGACCTGGATTCCATGTACGCCAGCCTGGTGGATTTTCAGGCCGACGGTGGTGGCGATGGTCCTGAGAGTGTCAACCAGGCCTTGTATGACGCCGTGCACAGCGTATCCTGGAGCCAGAATCAGAACACCTACAAAGTCGTGTTCCTGGTCGGCGACGCGCCGCCGCACATGGATTACGCGGACGACGTCAGGTACCCGGAAACCCTGGCTGTGGCGCTGAAAAAAGGCATTGTGGTGAATGCGATCCAGTGCGGTCGGAACCAGTCAACCACCGAGGGCTGGCAACAGATCGCCCAACTGGGTCAGGGCCGCTACTTCCAGGTGGCGCAGGCGGGCGACGCCGTGGCGATCGCGACACCCTTCGACAAGAAGATCGCCCTGTTGTCTGAAAAACTTGACCACACACGTCTGTATTACGGTGATGCCGAAGAGAAGGAAAAACAGCAATCGAAACTGGACGCTAGCGACAAACTGCACGCCACATCATCGTTCGCGTCCCGCGCCCGCCGGGCGGCATTCAACGCCTCAACAAGCGGTGAAGCCAACTTTCTCGGCAAAGGCGAACTGGTCGATGACATCGCCAGCGGTCGCGTGGAACTCTCCGACATCGACAAGGATCAGCTCCCGGCAGCGATGAAGGCGATGGCCCCGGCACAACAGAAAGCACTGATCGAGGAAACCGCCCATCGCCGTCACGAACTGCAGCAACAGATCGGAGACCTGTCCGGGAAACGCTCCGACTTTCTTAAAAAGAAAGTGGAAGAAGCCGGCGGTGCCGGCGACTCACTGGATGAAAAGATCTACAGCGCCGTTCGTGAACAGGCCGGCAAAGCAGGCCTGCGCTACGAAGCTGACACGGCAGCTTACTGAGTTGGAAACCCGACGGCCCGGCAGCAATGCCGGGCCGCAGTATCGCGAGATGTCGGCGCTGCTGATGCCCGGTCACTCCAATGAGCCAGATACTTCAGCCTGGCTACCAGTTTCGTCATGAACGGCAGGTGCCCAACCACCAGTGTGTCCTTGCCGACATCTCTTATCTGCTGCGTGAACGCTTCCTCTTCGTCATTTTTGACCGGCAAGACGCATCAGCTTGAGAACGAGCAGCGCCAGCGGCGCGCTGTGCAGAAACAAGTCGAAAATATCAATCGGCTTACTCAATGTGCCTTCGAAAAGCATATTTAACTTCTGCCACAAATGCGGCTCAGGCACGAACGGCGCCAAGGCGAAAAACACGGCGACCGGCAAGATCACGGAGAGCGGTAGTTTATCCAGCCATTTCATGGTTTAACAGGTACCAGATTGAATAAAAAGCTAAAGGAACAGGGCGCTAATGATAAGTTGACTCACTTGTCACTGCACCCGTTTTTTTTATTTTTCCGCCTGGTAGCTGCGCTGGCCCGGGCCTGCAGCGGGTCATCGGGCCAATGGTGCTTGGGATA
>JAUXDG010000196.1 GCA_030618475.1 Gammaproteobacteria bacterium
CTCCGACTTTCAGCGGCTCCCCGGCGAGAAACAACCAGCGTAGTGAACGAAGCGATATACCTTCGGGGTTGTTTGCCAGCCAGGATTGGGTAACTGCAGGCACACTGTGTATAACGGTAATACCCTCGAGCTCAACCCACTGCAAGGTTTTTACCAGATCGCTGTCATCAGGCAGGCAAAGCGTTCCTCCGGAGATCAGAGGCAGAAAGATATCCCGCAGTACAACATCAAATGAAAGGCTTGTCAGTTGCGCTACACGATCATCCGGTCCAACACAGAACTGGTCACGTTGCCAGCAAAGAAAGTGACTCAAACTCTTGTGACATCCCAGTACCGCCTTTGGAATTCCCGTCGACCCCGAAGTAAAGAAAATATAGGCTGGATCATCAGCGCCTGGCTCCGAAAGCTTGGCTGCACTGATTTCGCAACCAGATACATCACCTTCCAGATGCCCTGTTTCAGCGCCCACATGCAAGACCCTTAACCCGGAGTGTGGTGCGGCATCTCCGCCAACATTCAGGATCATGCGGGCTTGTGCCTCTCTGAACATCATTTCCTGCCGACCAGGTGGCAGGTTTTTATCCACTGGGAGAATCACACCACCAGCCCTTAGCGCGGCCAGCATGCATACGATCAGGCCATAACTGCGATGTCCGGATACTGCAATGACGTCTCCTGATTCGGCACCCCGGGCACGCAGCGCAACCGCCAGCCGGAGGGATGCCTTATCCAGTTCGTCATAAGTCCAGTCTTTACCGTTCTGGCTGACTGCGGCATTGTCTGGCAGGCGCCCGGCTGTGGCGGAGAATAAATCGGATACTGTTTGCTGTGGTGGTTCATCCAGAATAACCGCCGGGTCCGGTAACAGGTCGCATGACTCCGGTGTGACCAGCGAATACGACAGGATGGGTTGTTCGGGCAGGGCAACAATCTGTTCAAGGAGGTGCTGGAATTGTTGCAACAGACAGAGCATGCGCTCCGAATCAAGAATATCTGTCTGGTAAACAAGCCTCAATCGAAGCTGGCCTTCCATGAGGGTTATGTACAGCGTGAAGGTAAATTTGGAAAACACATAGCCGTGTTTTTCGCGCAGGATTTTCAGGCCAGGTAAAGCGGATATGCTTTCAGTGCCATTCATATCCTCTGTAAAATTAATCAGCACATCAAACAGCGGATTCCGGCTCAGGTCGCGTGCGGGTTGCAGTTCTTCCACCAGCCTGTCAAACGGCAGATCCTGGTGCGCATAGGCCCCCAGCGCCATTTCCCGTACCCGTCCCAGCAACGCCATAAATGTCGGATCGCCCGACAGGTCGGTGCGCAACACCAGGGTGTTGACAAAAAAGCCGATCAGGTCCTCAACCTCGACCTTGTTGCGTCCCGCTATCGGGCTGCCCACCACAATGTCGTCCTGCCCGCTGTAACGCTGCAGCAGCACCTGGAATGCAGCCAGCAGTGTCATGAACAAGGTCCCGCCGGCGCGCTGACTCAGTTCCTCCAGCCCTTTCGTCAGTGTCGCAGGCAGGTCAAAGTCCAGCTGCGCCCCCCGGTAACTCTGCATCGCCGGCCGTGGCCGGTCGGTTGGCAGGTCCAGTACCGGCAGGTCCTTCAGCTGTTGCCGCCAGTACGATAGCTGCTTCTCCAATACGTCGCCCTGCAACCAGTCACGCTGCCATATCGCATAGTCTGCGTACTGGATCGGCAGGGCGGGCAGCGGCGATGGCTGGCCCTGAGAACAGGCGGTGTACAGCGCCGACAGCTCGCGCATCAGAATACTCATTGACCAGCCATCGGAGATAATATGGTGCAGGGTCAGTACCAGTACATGCGTGCGTTCCCCGAGTCTCAGCAGCCGGGTACGCAACAGCGGACCCTGTGCCAGGTCGAACGGGGCGCCTGTCTCGGACTGCACCCGCTTTTGCAGTTCCGCCTCCCGTTCCTGGTCCGGCACGCCGGTGAGGTCATCCACCGGCAACGGGACCTTCAACTGCTGTGCGATCACCTGCACCGGGTCACCATCCTCTACCCTGAAATGCGTGCGCAATGCCTCGTGACGCTCCACCAGTGCGTTCAGCGACGCCTCCAGTGCGTCTACATCCAGCACCCCTTCCAGGCGCATCGCTGACGGCATGTTGTAAACCGAACTGCCGCCTTCAAACTGATCAAGAAACCACAATCGACTCTGGACAAAACTCAGAGGTGCGATCCCTGAACGGGATACGGGACGCAGGGCTGGCTGCCTCGACTTCCTGATCTCCTGAGCCTTGAGCAGGCGTTTAAGGATCTCGGACTTGTGTTCGATCAGCTCGGCTTGCACTTCCGAGATCGCGCCTTCAGGGGCATCAAAATGCAGACGGTCGTTTTCGACCCACAATCGTATACCAAGCCGCTCCAGTCGGGAAATCAGGTCACTGGTGCTCATATCTCTCCACTCTCGCGTTTGCCACCACCAGGATCCGGCATCGACGGCACATCTGAGTGGGCCCACATGGCAGCGTCGAGATAGGCCGCCAGTTCCGCCACCGAAGGCAAGTCAAATATAACCTCCAGTGGCACCTCAAGGTCAAAGTGCCCTTCGAGGCGGTTGAGAACCTGGATGGCAAGCAGCGAATGGCCGCCGAGGCTGAAGAAGTTATCATGAATTCCCACCTTCTCCAGTTTCAGCAGCCGCTGCCAGATTTCTGCTACGCGCTGTTCTGTAGAGCTGCAGGGAGCAGTGAAAGTTATTTCCGGCAGTAGCCCTGGCTCGTCTGGATGGGGCAGGGCATTGCGGTCAATCTTGCCATTAGGGGTAAGCGGGAATGCTTCCAGAAACGTGAACATGTCTGGCAGCATGTAATGTGGAACGCGTGATTTTAGAAAATTACGCAGTTGCACGTTGTCAGGCTGGTATCCGCTCTGATTCACAACATAGGCCGTTAGCCGCTTTCCTCCGGCCCCGTCCTCGCGTACCGTCACAACCGCTTTCCTTACCATATCATGGTGTCCCAGAATGTTCTCTATTTCGCCCGGTTCCACCCGGAAACCCCGAATCTTGATCTGGTGGTCTGTGCGACCCAGAAATTCTATATTGCCGTCTGGAAGGTAACGCACCCGGTCACCTGTTTTGTATAAACGCGATTGCGTGTTCCCACTGAAATGACTTTCGATAAATTTTTCTGCGGTCAACTCCGCCTGGTTCAAATACCCTCGTGCCAGCCCGTCGCCGCCGATATACAGTTCTCCCGGCACGCCGACTGGAACCGGGTTCATGTTTTGATCCAGAATATATACTGTTGTATTTTCAATCGGGCGGCCTACAGGCGCCGACGCAAGACGCTCATCCAGTACCCGTGGTATGGGGTAACAACAGGCAAACGTGGTGCTTTCCGTTGGTCCATAGGCGTTAAAGAGTTCAGTCTCTGGCAGTTGTTGCAGAGCGCGGTGCACGTGGGAAACCGACAGGGCTTCTCCGCCGGCAAGCAATTGTTGCACGCCTGAAAGTATCTGTGGCGCTTCATCAACGATCATGTTGAACAGCGAAGCTGTCAGCCACAAGGTAGTAATCCCCTGTTGCTGTATAACAGCCCCTAAACGATCTATCGCAGGCACGTCTTCCGGGAAGATGATGCATTTGGCGCCATGGAGTAATGCACCCCATAACTCGAATGTGGATGCATCAAACGATACCGGCGCCAATAGCAGGTGGACCCGGTCGGCACCCAGGCGCACATAACGGGCGCCACAGACCAGCCGCACTACAGCGCGATGGGGAACCGCCACACCTTTTGGTATGCCCGTCGAACCCGATGTGTACATTACATATGCAAGGTCATCCGCGACAGCTTTGTGTTGGAGGTTCTCCTGGTTTTCCTGTGCGATTAACGGCCAGTCGCTGTCCATGCACACCGTCCGGCCTGCATAGCCTGTAAACCGGGCGCGTAATGGGTGCTGTGTTAATAATACCTGAGCGCCCGTATCCTCCAGCATGAACGCCAGCCGCTCGTGAGGGTAGGCCGGGTCCAGGGGGACATATGCGCCTCCGGCCTTGAGAATGGCCAGGATGCCGGTCACCATTTCGATTGATCGATGCATAGCGATACCCACCAGGCCATCCGGACCAATCCCGAGCTTGCGAAGATGATGAGCAAGCTGATTTGCCAGCGAATTCAGCTCCCCATAACTTATCCGGCGGTTTTCCACTGCCAGTGCCGTTGCGTCTGGTGTCAGCGCAGCTTGTGCTTCAAACAAATGGTGGATGCACTGATTCCGGGGATAGTCAGTCGAGGTCGCATTCCACTCTTGCATAAGTTGGCGCCGCTCGGAATCAGACAAAAGTGGTAACTCCGAGACTGGCTGATTTGGTTCAGCCAGTGCACCTGCAAGCAGGATTCGGTAGTGTTCCGCAAGACGTGTCACTGTCGTCTGTTCAAACAGGTCGGTGCAGTATTCCCAGAACCCTGACAGATTACTATTCTTAATGTTGATGGTTAGAGACAGGTCGAACTTGCTGGTAGCGTTTGACAGCTTGATCGGAGTGACTCTGGCATCATGAAAATGAAGCCCTGCGTCAGGTGTATTCTGGAGTATAAATGCTACCTGAAACAACGGTGTGCGGGAAAGATCCCGGTCCTGGTGCAGTTCGGCAACGAGTTCCTCGAAGGGCATGTCCTGATACATGTAGGCATCCAGAGCAACTTTTTTCACCCGCTGTACGAGTTCCATAAATCCCGGGTTACCGGACAGGTCCGTTCGCAGCACATTTGTGTTTGTAATAAAACCAATCAAGGACTCCAGTTCCGGCAGTGTGCGATTGGCAATGGGCGAGCCAATCGAAATATCCATCGCCCCCGTGTAGCGGTGCAGCAACGCATTGAGCGCGGCTATCAGCAACATAAAAAGGGTGATGTCATGTTTTCGGCAAAATTCGTGAACGGTTTCCGAAAGTTCGGGACCAAGATCAAATTGCAACTTGTTTCCGCGGTCGCTTTGTACTGCCGGTCGGGGAAAGTCTGTCGGAAAGTCCAGGGGGTCCAGAGAGCCGGATAGCTGTTCGCGCCAGTAGCCGAGCAGAGCCGCTCGTCGTTTACCTGAATACGATGCGCGCTGATACCGTGCAAAATCTCCATACTGAAAAGGCAAATCGGGAAGCTCCGGTGTCTGACCACGTCTGAAAGTCTCATAGAAGCGTGTCAGATCATCGCGGAACACACGGCATGACCAGCCGTCCGCTACGATATGGTGGAGCACTATCGACAGGATATGGTGGTTTTCCTCAAGTCTGACAAGCATTGCCCTTAGAAACGGGCCCGTTGACAAATCGAAAGGGACCCCTGCCTCCCTGGTTATCTTCTCAATGGCAAGTTTTTCCCTGTCTTGCCGGGGACTGGATCCCAGATCCACGAAAGCGGTGGACACGACTGCAGATGCATTCATTTCCTGCAACAATCCGCCGTTAGATCCCCTGATGCGCATCTTCAGGACCTGATGGCGATCAAGAATTGCCTGCAGCGCAGAGTCCAGAGCGGACAGATCAAGCGGTCCATCTATGCGCCAGGCCCGATATACATTGTATTGTGCACTGTTGGGCTGGAGTCGATCGAGAAACCACAGGCGCTGTTGGTTATATGACAAAGGCGCTGGC
>JAUXDG010000053.1 GCA_030618475.1 Gammaproteobacteria bacterium
GTTATAAACAGAAAAACGCTGACCAGCACCTCATGCAGGCTCAAGCCCTGTCGCAGCGAGAAATACAGGATAGAGCCAATAAGAATGCTGCCAATGCCGAGCGTTGTCGCTTTGGTCGGTCCGTGCAGGCGGGTATAGATATCGGGCAGGCGCGCCAGGCCGATGGACCCCAGCAGCGCGAAGCCCGCGCCGAGCAGCAGCAAAGCGGCGGTGAACCAATCCACAAGCGTCGCAATCATTCGATGATGTCCCCGCGCAGCAGAAATTTGGCCAGCGCCATGGTGCTCACGAAGCCGAGCAGGGCGATCAGCAGCGCAGCCTCGAAGAAGTGAGGGTGCCCGATGTAAACGCCGTAAAGTACAATCATCCCCGCGGCGTTGATATACAGGGTGTCGAGGGCGAGGATGCGGTCGGTGGCGTCAGGCCCGCGAAACAGCCGCCAGGCATTCAAAAGCAGCGCGATGCCGAGCAACGTCATGGCCGCCGGCACGACAATGTTCAGCATGCGAATATCTCCCTGAGGGGGGCTTCATAGCGGCTCTTGATCTGCTGTACCAGCGCTTCTGTGTTATCCACGCTGAGTGCGTGCACCAGCAGGTAGCCCTGTTCGGCATCGAGGTCTGCACAAACGGTACCGGGGGTTAACGAAATCACGCTGGCGAGCACGGTCATGGCGAAATCGCCCTCCAGGTCCAGCGGAACGCGCACGAAGGCGGGCTGCAGGTCGCTGCGCGGTCCGAGCACAACCCGTGCCACGGCGAAATTGGCGACAACTATGTCCCACAGTACGCGCCCCGCGAAACGAAACACCAGGCCGGGGCGGGTCAGGTGGACAGGTTCCGGCCAGAAGCGTCTGGTAAACAGCGGGATGAGTATGCCAAGCAGGGCACCCAACAGCAGCTGGCCCGCTGTGGCGCTGTTGTTCAGCAGCAGCCAGACCAGCAACAGCAACAGGCTGAGCAGCGGGTGTGGCAACCAGGTCGAGCCTCTGGACATCAGAAACCTCCTTTGCGGTGCGGGGAGGTGTTTACCATGACGGCATCGATGTAGGCCGAGCGGTCAGCCAGCTGTGCTGCGGTCGCCTGGGTAAAAGCTGTCGCCGTGCCACCGCCCAGCATGAGTATGGCGGTGCTGGACAGCAGCAGCGTCGTGGCGGCGGCTGGCAGCAGGCCGGAAGCTGTTTGCAGCACGGCTGTATCACCGCTGCGCCAGAACAGTGCGCTGCCCGCCCGGCTCAGGGCGACCATCACCAACAGCCCGCTCAGCAGAATCACAGCGAACACCCAGCTCGCGGCCGTGTGCAGGAAGGCGCTCTGAAGGATATACAGTTTGGCGGCAAAGCCCGCCAGCGGCGGCAAGCCGGCAACACCCACGGCGCCGACAAAGAACAGGGTCCCCAGCAGCGCAGGCCGCGCGACGGCCTGTTCCCGGTCCAGCCTGGCCTGCGCCTCGCCGCGCTCACGGGCGATGAGGTCGGCGAGCAGGAACAGGCCACCACCGACCAGGGTGCTGTTCAGCGCATAGTAGAGCGCCGCCGATGTGGCCGCCTCGGAGTCGAGCCCAAGCGTCAGAATCAGGGTGCCGGCGGAAAGCACCACCAGGTGCGCCAGCAGGCGGCGCAACTCGCGGCTGGCGAGCACCCCGAAGGTTGCAACCACCATCGTCAGCAGACCGACGGGCAGTAGCCAGGGCGTGAGCAGCGACGCCGCTTCGCCTGCGTCCGGGCCGAACACCAGGCCGTGCACGCGCAGAATGGCGTACACGCCCACCTTGGTCATGATGGCGAACAGCGCCGCTGCCGGTGCGCTGGCGGCGGCGTAGGCAGGCGGCAGCCAGAAACCCAGCGGGATCAGCGCCGCCTTGAGTGCGAACACCACCAGCAACAGAAGTCCGCCGGCGCGCAGCAGTCCGGCCTGCTCGCTGCTTGCCGCGGCCACTTTCACCGCCAGGTCGGCCAGGTTGAGGGTGCCGGTGGCCGCGTAGATGGCGCCGATAGCGATCAGAAAGATGGCGGAGCCGACCAGATTGAGTACCACGATATGCAGGGCGGCACGCACGCGGGCTCTGCCACCACCGTGCAGCTGCAGGGCGTAAGACGCAATGAGCAGGATCTCGAAGAACACAAACAGGTTGAACAGGTCGCCGGTGAGGAAGGCGCCGTTGATGCCGAGCAGTTGCATCTGGAACAGCACGTGGAAGCGCGGACCGAGCCTGTCGTCGCCGCTGATCGCATACAGCAGGCTGGCCAGTGCAAGCACCGCGGCGAGGCTGAGCATCAGCGCGCTGAGCCGGTCCACCACCAGCACGATGCCGTAGGGGGCCGGCCAGTTGCCGCCATAGTAGACCAGCAGTTCACCCGCCGCGACGTGGGACAGCAGCAAAAGGGCCACCAGCAGCAGCGCAGCGGTGGCGATGAGGCCGATGCTGCGCTCGACAGCCTTGCCGGCGCGGCCGGCCAGCAGCAGCAGGGCACCTGCCAGCAACGGTATCAGCACCGGCAGCACCACCAGATGGTTCATGGCTTGTCACCCCCGTCCAGCTGGTCGTCGCCGAGTTCATGCAGGGCGCGCAGCGCGAGCACGACAAGAAAGGCCGTCATGGCGAAGCCGATGACGATGGCGGTGAGCACCAGGGCCTGCGGCAGCGGGTCGGGCAGCTGCGCAAGGCCGTGTTCGACCAGCGGGGCGCTTGCCAGCTGCAGTCTGCCGCTCGCGAACAGGAAGATATTGACGGCGTAGCCGAGCAGGGAAAGTCCGAGCAACACGGGAAAGATTCGGGCGCGCAGCAGCAGGTAGACGGCACTCGCCGTCATGACGCCGATGAGAACCGACAGCAGGGCTTCCATCAGGCGGCATCCTCCTGCAGGCTGAGGCGGCCGATGCCGGCGAGGATGAGCAGTACTGTGCCGACCACGGCGAGGTACACACCCAGGTCGAAGAGCATGGCGCTGGCAAGCTCGAACTCGCCGATCACCGGCAAGCTCACGTAGCTATAGGTGCTGGTGAGGAAAGGGTAGCCGAACAACCAGCTGCCCAGGCCCGTGAGCAGCGCAATGAGGACACCGGCACCGATCAGGCCGAGGTGGTCCCAGGGTAATCGCGTGCGGGTCACACGACTGCCCTCGGCGATGTATTGCAGAATCAGCGCGACACCGGTGACCAGGCCGGCGATGAATCCGCCGCCCGGTTCGTTGTGACCGCGCAGGAACAGGAAGGCGGAGACCAGCAAGGCGATGGGCAGCAGCAGCTTCGACACCGTGACCAGAATCAGCGGATGACGGTCGCTGGCCCAGGGCCGGCCCAGCCAGTCACGCCGCGGTCCGCGCAGCACCAGCCCGGTGATCATGGCGAGGATGCCGATCGCAGCGATAGCGAGCACGCTGATCTCTCCCAGGGTGTCCAGGCCGCGGAAGTCGACCAGTATCACGTTCACCACGTTGGTGCCGCCACCCGCTGGCTTGCTCTCGGCGAGGTAGAAGGAAGAGATGCTGTCCGCCGGCCGGGTGAGCATGGCGTAGCACAGAGCCGCTACACCAGAGCCAGCCAGCACGCCGAGCGCCGCATCGCGGCTGCGCAGGGCCAGGCTGGACTCGGCGGGCCGCACCTGGGGCAGGAAATACATCGCCAGCAGGATCAGAATCACAGTGGCGATCTCGACCAGTAACTGGGTGAGCGCCAGGTCCGGCGCCGAGAAGCGCGCGAACAGCAGCGACGTCATCAAGCCCACCAGCCCGAGCATCAGCACGGCCACCAGGCGGTTGCGGTGCATGAGCGCCGTGGCCAGCGCCCCGGCGCCGAGCAGCAGCCCGCCAATCAGGGCGCCGGGACCGGGCGGGGCAGGTGCAGCGCTGCCGGCCAGCGGCTGGCCCCAGAGACCCACCACACCCACGGCCAGGGCGCTCACCACCAGCGCGAAGCTGTAGCGGCGCAGACTGCGGTTGTCCAGCGCAGCATCGAGCCGGCGGCCAAGCTCGAACAGCAGCGCTATCAGGCGCTCGGCCAGGACTTTGCCGCTCAAGCTCAGGGGAACACGATCATGGGCGGCGAACACCCACTGGCGGCCGGCGTAGAGGGCGGCGCCACCGCCCAGCGCCACCAGGCTCATGATGAAGGGCGTCGTGAAGCCGTGCCAGATGCTGAGGCTGAAATCGGGCAGCGGTTGCTGCAGGACAGCCGCGGCCGCCACTTCAAGCAGGGGGCGCACGGTGATGTCCGGCAGGGTGCCGACGGCCACGCACAGTACCACCAGCACCTCGACTGGAACCTTCATCCAGCGCGGCGGCTCGTGTGGCGTGCGGGGTAGATCCCGGGGCTCGCCGTTGAAAAAGACGTCATGAATGAAACGCAGCGAATAGGCGACGGCGAACACCCCGGCGAGGGTGGCCGCCCAGGGAAACAGCCAGTGCCACTCCGCCTCGCTGAGCCACCTGAGACCGAGCGTCTCGCTGAAGAACATCTCCTTGGACAGAAAACCGTTGAGTAACGGCACACCCGCCATCGCCGCTGCGGCCACCATCGCCAGCAGTGCGGTGTAGGGCATGTACTTGAACAGGCCGTTGATCCGGCGCATGTCACGGCTTCCGGTCTCATGATCGATGATGCCGGCGGCCATGAACAGGGACGCCTTGAACACCGCGTGGTTGAGGATATGGAAAATGGCGGCGATCTCCCCGAGCGGGGTGCCCAGTCCGAACAGCAGTGTGATGAGGCCCAGGTGACTGATGGTTGAGTAGGCCAGCAGGCCCTTGATGTCGTGCTGGAACAGCGCGAAATAGGCGCCGAGCAGCAGGGTCGCGAGGCCCATGCCGCTGACGCTGTAGAACCACAGCTCTGTACCCGCCAGTACCGGGAAAAATCTGCCGAGCAGGAAGATGCCGGCTTTGACCATAGTCGCTGAGTGCAGATAGGCGCTTACCGGGGTGGGCGCCGCCATGGCGTGCGGCAGCCAGAAGTGGAACGGAAACTGTGCCGACTTGGTCGCCACGCCGAGCAGAAAGAGCACCAGAATGACAGGATAAAGCCGGTGATTCTCGATCGTCTGGCCGCTCTCGAGCACCACGGAGAGTTCGTAGCTGCCGACCACCTGGCCCATCAGGATCACCGCGGCCAGCAGTGCGAAGCCGCCAGCGCCGGTGACGGCCAGTGCCAGCCGCGCACCCTGGCGTGCCGCCGCGTCGCGTTGCCGAAAACCGATGAGGAGGAAAGACGTCAGGCTGGTCAGTTCCCAGAACAGCAGCATCTGCAGCAGGTTTTCCGACAGTACCAGCCCGAGCATGGCACCCATGAATAACAACAGGTAGGCGTAGAAACGCGGGCCGCCCTCCGCGGCGGACAGATAGTAACGCGCGTAGATCACGACCAGCAGGCCGATGCCGAGAATGAGCTGGGCGAACAGCAGACCCAGCCCGTCGAGGCGGAAGGCCAGTGACAGGCCGATCGCCGCTATCCACTCCCGGCGCTCAATCAGCAGTTCACCGTTGTAAACCGCTAATCCCTGGGTAAGCAGCAGGCTGAGGCCCAGCACCACGGTCAGACCGGCGAGCCAGGCGGGCTGCAGACGCAGTCGCGAGGCCATACAGGAGACCAGCAGGGCGCCTGCAAAGGGCACGCAGACGAGCAGCACTAACATCAGCGCACTGAACCTACCGGGTTGGTGTCGACGGCGAAACTGTCCAATGAGCGAATCTTCAAGCTGTGCCGACTCCCCTGAGCTGGATTTCTTGCAACCTTAACCACATGCCCCAGGGCAGAAGGTGAGGAATGGGACATTCCGAGAGGCTCCTCTGGAGGACCCTCTCCCCCAGAGGACCCTCTCTCGCCTATCGGCGATTCACCTTGTACCCCAGGGCACCCTCTCTTGCTGCGCAATTCACCTTGTCTTGCTACGCAATTCACCTTGAAGGACACAAAGGTCACTAAGGAACAAGTGGTTAGCTGAAACTGCCTTATTGCGCTGACCGCAGTGCCGCGATGCGCTGTTCCAGCGGCGGATGGCTCATGAACAGCTTTTTGACGCCGGCACCCAGGCCACCGGATATTCCGAAGGCGGCAAACTCACCTGGCAGATCCTTGGGTTCATGGGCCCGCTGCAAGGCCTGCAAGGCACCGATCATCTTGTCGCGGCCGGCCAGCGAGGCGCCACCGGCATCGGCCCGGAACTCGCGATGGCGCGAGAACCACATAGTGATCATGCTGGCGAGAATGGAGAGGAAGATCTGGGCGACAATGGAGGTAATGAAATAGGCCGGCCCGTAACCACGCTCGGTCTTGAACACCACCCGGTCCACCACATGACCGATGATGCGGGAGAGAAAAATCACGAAGGTATTCACCACGCCCTGCAGCAGGCCCATGGTGATCATGTCGCCATTACTGACGTGGCTGATTTCATGCCCGAGCACCGCCTCGACCTCGTCGGCGTTCATGCTCTGCAGCAGTCCGCTGCTGACGGCTACCAGCGCATGGTTGCGACGCATGCCGGTGGCAAAGGCGTTTGGGTCCGGTGACTGGAAAATACCGACTTCCGGCATGTCGATCCCGGCCCGCTGTGCCTGGCGCCTGACCGTTTCCACCAGCCACTTTTCGCTACTGTTGCCGGGCCGCTCGATAATCTGTACGCCCATGGAACGTTTGGCCATGAATTTGGATATGGCAAGAGAAATAAATGATCCGCCAAATCCGATCACGGCCGACATCACCAGTAGCGCCTGCAGGTTGAGGTCCACACCGTTCTCGGCCAGGATGCCCTCGATACCCAGCACCTGGAACACCACACTGATCAGTACCAGTACGGCCGCATTGGTGGCCAGAAACAATAAAATTCGCATCATGTTGTTTACCTTTGTGATCCTTGAGTCAGCTCTGTTTAATGCATTCCTGTCATTTCGAGCACAATAAACAATTTTATACCACATTAATAACAATTATTGCGTTGCTGCCGCGGCTCCCAGCAGTCCCGCCTCCGACCGAACAGCGTTGAATTTAACCACGGAATACACGGAAATATAGGATAAAGATTTTCGGCGCCTTCTGTGCTTTCCGTGGCTGTTTACACGACATTAGCTTAAGCAGGCGCCATTTCTGTGAGACGGATCAGGGGCCTGAACGAGACAGCTCAAGCTAATGATAGCGCTTGTCACGCCGGATTCTGTCAGGTATAAGCTTATTAATTATGACGAAATGCCTGTTCGTAGTCATGAGCGCCATGCTTGTTTTGGCGCTTGTATCTCCAGCCTCTGCGCAGGAATTCGGGACGATCATTCCCATGCGCGAAAAAGGTTCAGCGACCTATTACGTCACGACTGAGATCCTCGGGCTGGGTGCGGTGGATTTAATGGTTGATACCGGCTCCAGCTACACCACCATCAATGAAGAAACTCTCGCTGTTCTGATACAACAGCAACGCGCCGATTACGTCAGTGATCTGGAGGGGATGCTGGCGGACGGCACCCGCTTGATGCTGCCGATCTACTCTATCCACAGTATAAATATCGGTGGTCAGTGCCCCTTACGGGATATCGAGGTCGCCGTGTTTCCCGGTAATACGCGACAGATCCTCGGGCTCAGCACTTTGCGTCAGGCCTCTCCATTTATATTTTCCATGGATCCTCCACAACTGGCTCTGAGTCACTGCATCGGCGGCATCAATGGCCAGGCAGAGGTAGTCATGCCTTCGGAACCGGCGGAGGCCGTCAGTCAGGACAGCCTGGCGTCTCCTTCCTGAAGGTCTCCCGCTAACCTGGAGTTACCGACCTTAACCACATGCCCCAGGGCAGGGCCCTCTCTTGCTATGCAATTCACCTTGTGAGAAATCCGGGCTGATAAAACGATAGGATGGCAGACATTGAAGAAAGATGAAAACCTGCACTTCAGCCACGATGAGGCGGACGGACTCGGTATTCTTGTCACTAATCTGGGTACGCCTGACTCACACCAAGCGCGAGACGTGCGGCGCTATCTCAAGGAGTTCCTGTGGGACCCGCGCGTCGTGGAGGTGCCGCGCCCGCTATGGTGGCTGATGCTCAACCTGGTCATCCTCAATACCCGTCCACGCAGATCGGCGGCCGCCTACGCGAAAATCTGGACGGCTGAAGGTTCGCCGCTGCTGACGATTTCAAAACGCCAGGCACAGGCACTGCAGTCGCAACTGGATCAGCGATTCGATGCACCGGTGAAGGTGGTACTGGCCATGCGTTACGGCAATCCCTCGATTGCTGCAGGACTCGAACAACTGCGCAAGGCCGGGGCACGACGTATTCTCGTTTTGCCGCTCTATCCTCAATATGCTGCGTCCGCCACAGCCTCTACCTTCGACGCGGTGAGTCTGGAGTTACGTCGCTGGCGCTGGTTACCGGAACTGCGGTTTGTCAATCACTATCACGATGAGCCGGCCTACATCGACGCACTCGCGGAAAGTGTTCGCGAGTACTGGTCTGTGAACGGTGAACCGGACAAGCTGGTGATGTCGTTTCACGGTATTCCCAGGGAGTGCCTGCTGGCCGGGGATCCCTATTTCTGCGAGTGTCACAAGACCGCCCGCCTGCTGGCAGAAAAGCTGGAACTTCCGCCGCATCGTTGGCAACTGACCTTTCAGTCCAGGCTCGGTCCGAAAGAGTGGCTCAAGCCCTATACCGATCACACCCTGCAGGCGCTGGCCAAAGAGGGCGTCAGGAACGTCCACGTCATGTGCCCGGGATTCAGTGCCGACTGCCTGGAAACCCTGGAGGAAATTGTCATGGAAAACCGCGATACCTTTCTTGCGGCGGGCGGTGAGAACTATGCGTATATAGCCTGTCTGAATGACCGGCCCTCACACATCGCTATGCTTTCTGAACTGGTAATGAAGCACGTTCAGGGCTGGTTGCCCGCGCAAACGCCGTCACAACGGGAAAAAGAACTGGTGCAACGCAAGGCGCTGGCTGTAGCCGCCGGGGCGGCTGATTGAAGCGGTCTAGCGTTGGCAACAGTTTACCTGCAGAGGGGTTGAAACGATGAGGAGTTTGCTGCTGGTGGCCCATGGCAGCCGCCGTAACGCCTCCAATGAAGAGATTCGCGCGCTGACCGAGCGTTTGCGTGTGGCGGCCGATAGCTTTGATTATCTGGCCTGTGCCTTTCTTGAATTGGCCGAACCCTCGATTCCCGACGGCTTGCGTCAGGCGATTTCCAGGGGGGCGAGTGAAGTGGTGGTATTACCCTACTTCCTTTCGGCAGGGCGCCATGTGGTGACTGATATTCCCGCCGAGATAGAGCGTGTTCAGAAGGAATGCCCCTCGGTAGATATCCACCTCGCGCCCTACCTGGGTGCCGCTGAAGGGCTCGTGGGGTTGTTGATGGCGCAGGCCTCGCGGGTCACAAATCATTCCCCTGCACAGGGCGTTTCCCGGCCCGCCTGATCAAGCCGCGCAATAGGCAGGAGCATGACGCTGAACCCGTAGTTATCAGATGGATAGAGCACTGGGCATCCCGGCTTTATATGATCTGGATCAATTATTATCAGGCTGGAGTTGGATAGTATTCTAAACCCACTCGGGAGGGATTGTTTAATCCATCTAGCAGACCGGGTGGATTTTCAGTGCTGTAGTGTCCTGTGCTGTCAAGGAGAAAACCTGATGACTGATTATCTGAATATGGATGCACTCGCCATAACTGTCTATGTTATTACCCTGTTTATCTGCCTGGGGCTCATCGCCTACGTCGTCTGGGGGTGGCGCCAGAGAATGCGATATACCACTAGTCCGTTAAAGAAAATACATGAGTAACGCATACTATACAAACACTTACCAGATGCTCCCGCACCGGTTTCGCTGCCTTGATCGGCATGACAGGAGCGGAGGCCGTCTGACAAACTACCACTACAATGATATCGCCACCTTCGGGTGGTTTTATTTTGGCTGGCTGATGCCGCTGGACCCGGCGCCGCAAGGAATGCTGCAGCGAATTGATTGATCTGGATCAAGAGTCATGTTTTTTACCCGCAACCAACATCGTTGCCCGTAATTTGGTATATAATTACCAAAGAAGAGCATGACGTTCAGGAGTGATTGTTTTGCTATCAATGAAAATTGATGGTGGGAACATCAGAGTGCTTTGCAGAGATAATCATTTGAAATGAGGGGGGGGGTAGGCTATGAAATTGCATCTGCCGCAGGTCTTGCAATGCATGGTTCTCGGAACCAGCGTTGTGTCGTTGCCGGTCGGAGCGGAAACGTTTGATAATGGGAGCGCACCGACAGAACCTGTCCATAATTTGGCGGGTCAGCTGGTTGGCTTTGATTCGCTGACATCGGAAGCGCTACTGCTGGTTGTTTTCATCCTGCTAGTACTTGCCGTGATCGTGCATAAGCCCAAAGCACCCTGAGCGGGCAGCGGGGTTTCAGGGTTGCGGACGGTATCCCGCCCCCGATCGAACAGCGTAGAATTCAGCCACGGAATACACGGAAATAAACGATAAATAATTTCCGTGTTTTCTGTGGCTATTCACATGGCATTAGCTTAACCAAGTACCATTCCCCTCTGACCCCTTTTTGCCCCAAATTTGTCTATAATTGGCTTTTACCTGCTCAAAGGATTGTCTTTCAATGTTTGAAGATACGTTTACGCTGATTATCTTCGTCGCGATGTTTGCCATTATGGGCGGCTGGATATATGTCATTTCGCAGAATGCGCATCATACGCGTAAACAAGTCCAGCAAATTGCCGAACAGCATACGCTCATTCATTCCGATGACCGGGCCCGCTCTATTTGCCGGGCCGTTCACCAGCTGCACCCCTTGATGCATGCCGGGATAGATTTTGTCATCAAACGGGACGGACCCGGCCAGGCGCCCTACATTGCCGAATGGAATGCGTTGGAGCCGAAACCCACTCCGGAACAGCTGCAGGCGGTATTGCCGACTATACCCGCTGCAGACCAGGACTACGCAGAGTTACGGCGGTCAGAATACCCGAGTGTCGGCGATCAGCTCGATGCCGCTTACCAGGTGCGTCATGGAGACAATAGCGAACAAATTCAGATAGACGCCACGATAGCGGAGGTTAAAGCACGCTATCCGAAATCAGAGGTCTGCCCGTGAAGGGTCGACATAAGGGTTAGACCATGCCGCTTACGCCTGATGCTGTGGTGCTGAAGGCGATGACACGGGGATAAAAATGACACGAAGAATCCTGCTATTAACCATCTTTGCCATTCTCGCTTACGGCTTCTGGGTCAGTCCGGATTTCAAGACCATTGCCGCCGGGGTGGCTATTTTCCTGCTGGGCATGTATTCGCTGGAAGAGGGTTTCAAGGCATTCAGTGGCGGTGTGCTGGAAAACTTTCTGCAGAAGACCACGGATACGACCTGGAAGAGCCTGTCGTTCGGCATCGTCTCGACCACGCTCATGCAATCCAGTTCGCTGGTTTCGGTCATCACGATTTCCTTTCTCAGTGCCGGACTCATCGCCCTGACACAGGGTATCGGCATCATTTTCGGTGCTAATCTGGGCACCACCACCGGTGCCTGGCTGGTGGCCGGTCTGGGCCTGAAGATCGACATCGCCGCCTACGCCATGCCCATGCTGGTTTTCGGCGTGATCATGATGTTCCAGAAAAGCAACACCAAGCTGCAGGGAGCCGGCTGGGCACTGATCGGACTCGGCTTCCTGTTCCTCGGTATCGCCTACATGAAAGGGGGCTTCGAGACCGTCGGCGCTCAGTTCGACCTGGCACAGTTCGCCGTACCGGGTTTCAAAGGCCTGCTGATCTATACCGGTATCGGTATCGCGGCAACTGTGGTGATGCAGTCCAGTCATGCCACCCTGGTACTGATTCTAACGGCCCTGGCGGCCGGACAGATCACCTACGAAAACGCCCTGGCGTTGGCGATCGGCGCCAATGTGGGCACCTGTATTACCGCTATTCTTGGTTCCCTAAGTGCTAATGTGGAGGGTAAACGGCTAGCGGTGGCTCATCTTATCTTCAACGTGGCCACCGGTGTTATCGCTATTGTCTTCATTAGTCAGTTCCTCTGGGGAGTGGAGCATATCAGTGCCATGGTCGGTATTGCCGACGATGATTACACGCTCAAGCTGGCAGTGTTCCACACCCTGTTCAATATTACAGGCGTATTGGTTATGTCACCCCTGATCGGAAAACTGGCTTCATTTCTCACAACTGCATTACGTCCTCCTGCTGTCACCACAGTGCAGCCAAAATACCTGAATGGTGCCGCCCTGGAATTGCCGGACACCATCATGGAGGCAGTACGTAAAGAAACGCTGCATCTGTGGGATAATGCCTTCGAGATCATTGCACACGGCATCAACCTGCATCGGACGGATATCCTTTCCGAGCGCGATCTCAAAGAGATCATAGATGAGAGTAATAAGCCTGTCGATATTGATATCGATAAGAAATACGAGCGAAATGTGAAGATGCTGTATGGTGCTATCGTATCCTTTATCAGTGAGGCTCATCCCCATATCTCTGCGGAATATGCGGAGGATCTATATGGGTTGCGAACCGCTGGTCGTAACATCGTGGAAGCTATCAAGGATGTCAAGCACCTGCGTAAAAACCTGGATGCTTTCATGATGTCGGACAATCCTCATGTTATGAAAGAGTATGAGCTTTTCCGTATACGCCTGGCTAATATACTGCGTGAGTTATCCGCTCTGCGTCTAAATATGGACGACCCTGAAAATGTAGTCATCCTTGATCTGGATGGACTCAAGGCTGAGATGCGCGAAGGAGATATTGTTGCCAACGGGATGCTGGACCGACTTATTCGTGAGAATAAAATCACC
The DNA here is from genome assembly GCA_030618475.1 of Gammaproteobacteria bacterium. Classification (GTDB taxonomy): domain Bacteria; phylum Pseudomonadota; class Gammaproteobacteria; order DSM-19610; family DSM-19610; genus Thiogranum. The sequence continues at coordinate 12,783 of JAUXDG010000053.1, forward strand.
GGGGAGATGGCCACCTCCATAATGAATGACAGTTCATATGTTTATGATATTTCGAGCAAACTGATTGACATGGGAATGGTATTGTTTGCTGCGCGTGGACTGGAACTCAGAGCGGAAGAGCAAAATATGGCTCTGAGCGAAGAAGAGCTGGACGCGGTAGTCAAAGAAATTGAAGCCGAAGAAAACACACCTGCCAACTAATTTGTAACGAAGGGGATAGCCAGTGCCAATCGATGAAGTTCTTAAACGGTTAAGCAATTATCTGGACAAAGGCGAACGTAAGAAGAAAGTGCATTGCGAGCAGATTGATACCTTGTTGGATAAACTCAAGGAGAAAGAGAGCAGCCTTGAGAAAAAGCTGTCAAATGAGAAGGATCCAGATAAGAGGAAGCGTCTCAAGATCGAACTCAAGGTTGTGACTGCACAGCGAAAAAAGGGACGAAAACGTCGCAAGGAACTGAATGCCAAATGCAAATAGCGATGTGGTGTCGCTAGTGCCAATTGTCGATGTCTTTGGATGATTTATGGTGTTTGTTGTCCTCAGATCAATTTGACGAGGTATTAATTGGGGTAGAATGCTCGGATAAGTAAC
>JAUXDG010000168.1 GCA_030618475.1 Gammaproteobacteria bacterium
AGACCGCTTGGCCTCCGACTTCCGAACTCGCCGAGTCGTCAGTCACCCCATCAGCCCCCCCCAGATCACCGTTTTATATCAACCCTGTCGGGCAAACACTGCGTATCGGTATCGCCAGGGATGAGGCCTTCGGTTTTTACTACCCGGGTGATCTGGACGCCATGCTAAAGGCGGGGGCAGAACTGATTCCTGTCGATATGCTTCATGACCAGGAACTGCCTGATATTGATGGACTGTTTATTGGTGGCGGTTTTCCTGAAAGCTGCATGGAGCAGCTGCAGCACAACCGCAAGCTTCGCTACGACATCAGGGAAGCGATCGAGGCGGGTTTACCCACCTATGCCGAGTGTGGCGGCTTGATGTACCTGGCCCGCAGTCTGAGATGGAAAGATAACAGCTGCGAAATGGTTGGTGTAATTCCCGGTGATGTGGTGATGTATACACGCCCCCGTGGCCGGGGCTATGTCCGCCTCAAGGCAACAAGCGGCCTGCCGTGGCCACACACTGTTGAGACAGACGGAGAAATCGCCGCTCACGAGTTTCATTATTCCGCACTGGAGAACCTGGAAGCACCTGAAGCCTATGCTTTTGAGGTCCGTCGTGGCATCGGAATAAACGGTCGTCACGACGGTTATGTCTATAAAAACCTGCTGGCCTGTTATAGTCACCAGCGCACAACCAGAACCAACCGCTGGACAGAACACTTTTTAAACTTCGTTTCAGACTGCAAGTCTCAACGAAGTAGTTACTCATTTTTAAAGGTAAAAACACATGATCACCGTAACCCCTGAAGCCGCTGAACAGATCCGTGAATCCGCCAGACAAGGCAAACTGGAAGGCATGCCTTTGCGGATAGCGGTGACCCGCCTGGAGGACGGCAGTTTTCACTATGGGCTGGGTTTTGATGATAACAGCCACGAAGATGATAAAACTTTCCAGTCCGAAGGCATTGAAATTGTAGTCGCGCCGCAAAGTATGGGCATGCTCAACGGCACCGTCATCGACTATGTCGATCTCGAAGGTAAAATGGAAATTGTTTTTATCAATCCCAGTGATCCGGCACAGCAACAGAAGACTTGAACGTCTGCGCAGAAGAAAACTTGTCCCGGGGATGCCCGGAAATACACGGCATGTGTCGTAAGAAATGCTGGTCAGGGTTTTTAACCTTGTTCCATAAGGGGTAACTTAATGGCTGATACCCCCATTATTCGGCGCTATAATGGCCGGACTTGTTGCAAGCATAAGTCATTATGAGTTCCGAGCCCCAGGCCAATCGCGGTCAAGAGTACGTCGCAAACCGGCAGCCAACCCGCCGGCTGCGACTGCTGGAATGGCCAACCACCCGGCAGTTTCTGGGGGTCCTGTCGACACTCGGCATCCTGCTGTTGATCCTGGGTGCGCTGAACATCTGGTATTCGCTGCATTCCGACGGCAGCAACTGGTTATATCTTGCCAACAGCATCCTGTTAATCGGGGGTGTTCTACTGCTGTCGTTTGCATTCCATACAGCGCGTCGGGATCTCCTTACACCGTTGAGCGAGCTGCGCGACTGGGTCAACCAGATGCGTAATGGTCACCTCAGCGCCCGTTTGCCTGACTCATTGCAACCTGATTTCATCACACTCTATCAGGACATCAATCTACTCGGTGAACGCCTGGAATCCCTGTCACTGGACCTGCAGTCGGAAGTTGCCAAACAGACCCAACGTATTAAGCAGAAAAACCACTCCCTGGAAATTCTTTACGACGTCGCTGCCAACATCAATGCGGCGCGTGACCTGCAGGAGTTGCTCACCCGGTTTCTGCATACTCTGAAAAATGCGGTCGATGCGCGTGCCGGCATGGTCCGTATGCTGACTTCGGACGGAAACATGCAGCTGATCGCCAGCAGTGGACTGGATCCGGAAGTCATAAAACGGGAGCAGCTCATCAGCGTCGAACGCTGCCTGTGCGGGAAGGCTGCGCAGAGCGGTGAAGTTTATGCGCTCGATGATCTGCAAGGCTGTGGCCAGTTTGTCGGCCGGCCATTTTTCGATGACAAAGATGTCGAAATGATTGCGGTCCCGCTACGCTACCGGGGCCAGATACTCGGTGTATATAACCTGTTCACCGAGCAACATGGTCTTGTCGAGCGCGAAGACGTGAAAAATCTGCTCACCAGTATCGGCCATCACCTGGGAATGGCGATTGAGAAGGCACGTCTTGACGAAGAAGCCAATCTGTTATCTATCATGGAGGAACGTACCCGGCTCGCCAATGAATTGCACGATTCACTGGCACAGAGCCTGGCCAGTCTGAAATTCCAGGTTCGCGTTCTTGACGAAATACTGCACAGTGGCGATGAATCGGCTCTATGGCATGAACTGGAACTCATCGAAAACAGTCTTGACCAAGCGTATACCGAGCTGCGCGAACTGATCGCGCACTTCCGTGCACCGATCGACAAACGGGGGCTTGTGCCCGCCATTGAGCAGGCAATGGAGCGATTCCGGCGCGACTCCGGAATCAGCGCATTCCTGCAGCTCGAATGGGACGATGCCAATCTGCCGGCAGACGTGGATATCCAGGTCTTACGTATCGTTCAGGAAGCCCTGGCCAATATCCGCAAACACAGCGAAGCCAACGCTGTTCGCGTACTGATGCGTGCCGCCAAGGATAGAAATTACATGGTTCTTATCGAAGATGACGGCATCGGTATCCAGGACAAGGTTATTGATGGCGGACCCGGCGAACACCTCGGTCTGAAGATCCTGCAGGAACGTGCTGCGCGCATTGGAGGCGATCTGAAAATTGAAAGTGAAGCGGGTGAAGGTACCCGCGTTATTCTTCTTTTCACACAAGCCCAGGAAGAATCCGCCATTAGCGATACGCTGAAAGTGGAATTCCCTGCCCAACCGGCGAACTCATTATGAGCTTGCGGGTTTTATTGATCGACGACCATACCCTGTTCCGGGTTGGCCTGGAAGGCCTCCTGGCACACCGGAATATCGACGTCATTGCCTCCATCGGTGGTGGGCGCGAAGGTTTGCAGTGCGCAAAGGATCTCAAACCCGATGTCGTTCTGCTCGACATGCGCATGCCGGATATCGATGGCATTGGCGTACTGAAAAAACTGCGTGACACGGGCTTCCAGAATCCGATTGTCATGCTCACCACCAGCACGGATGAACGCGACCTGGTCGAATCATTGCGTAACGGTGCGCAGGGTTACCTGCTGAAAGATATGGAGCCCGATGAACTGGTGCTGGCGCTGCGTGATATCGTCGGCGGAAAGACCGTCGTCGCACCGGATCTTGCCCCGGTTCTGGCAAAAGTGGTCCAGGGTGATGGCTCCCTGCCCGATGAGACCTCTCCATTTGACGATTTAACCCCGCGTGAGAGCGAAATCCTCAGCCTGCTGGCCGAAGGTCAGAGCAACAAGGTAATCGCCCGTAATCTCGGCATTTCCGACGGTACGGTCAAACTTCATGTTAAAGCCATCCTGCGTAAACTCGGCGTGCATTCCCGTGTTGAAGCCGCCGTGATCGCGGTGGAACAAGGGCTGCGCGCCAATCGCAACGGAACAGCCTGACAATGAAGTCTATTGATGATTTCATCAACGAAGCGCTGAAGAACGTCAATGAACTGTTCCCCTGGGATCTGGAAGAAGCGATTAAGAGCAAGGCGGATATTCTGTTACTGGATATTCGCGAGCCCTACGAATTCGACGCCATGCATATCATGGACGCCATCAACGTACCCAGAGGTGTCCTCGAAACGGCTTGTGATTACGATTACGAAGAAACTGTACCGGAACTGGTGGAAGCCCGTGAGCGCGAGATAGTGGTAATCTGTCGCTCCGGCAAACGCAGCGTGCTGGCCGCCGATGTCATGCAACAGATGGGTTACAGGCGGGTCAGGTCGCTGAAGACCGGTATGCGTGGCTGGAGCGACTATGAGCAGGCTATGGTGGATACTGACGGCAAAGCGGTGGACGATGATACCGCGATTGAGTACTTCACACCGAGGCTGCGGCCCGAACAACTAAGAAAAAAATGACCAGGCCGTCGCTTTGACTGCCGCGACGGCCTGGTCCCTGAGGAAGAGGCTAACCATTTTGCATTTGCAAAGTTGCTTCCGGAAAAAAACTATTAGTGAAATTATTCCGTCGCCGATCCTGCTTCCTGCGGCGATCCTCACGAATACATCGTGCACCCGTGTCTTCGCTTGAACGCATTGATATCAAACTAAATAATCGCCTTTCTGTCGATCTCTGTTCTTTCAAATCAACAATATCTGCATCAGCCAACTGGGCAGATACAGCGTCAGCATGATTGTCACTCAACAGCCCGAGATCATAAAAACTCTCCCGCCAACCAATTAATTTTGTGATCGCATAGACCAGAAACACTCCATTCAGAGCCCCGAACAAGGCATGCCCCCAGCGCCCTAAAGCCACATCCAAAACAGCGAAGCCTGCAAGCCAGGCAACCAGGGCAAGCACGGCAAGCACATAAACCTTAGGCACTGAGGTTCGGCCACCCACTTTCGGCGTCCGACCAAAGGGAATCTGCTTGCCGGAGATACCCTGGGAAATCGATTTGAATACGCCACCCAGGTTTACAGGTATCAGTAGCAGATTCAGCGCATAGACACGCAACAAATCGCTCCAGCGATATCGTATGCGGACCAGATCGCGTCCATAGAGGTAGAAATAAGGCACCGCCGTCAGTGGCAGCCAGAAACTGTTCATACTCCCCTCGAAGGGATGAGTAAACAGCAGCAAAAGCCCGATGTTGACAGCCGCGATCGACATCAGATAATGGCTGCGGATGAGGCCTTCGCTCAGTTTTGTCCGTGTTCGTGGCCGGCTGAACAGGTAACGTAAAAGCTTGGGGAAAATAATCAGTCCGCCATTGGCCCAGCGGCGACGTTGAATCAGCAGCGAGCCAAAATCAGGTGGTGTCGCACTGTAGGCAAGACGCTGCGGGTAATTCATGAGTGACCAGCCACGCTCGACAAGATCTACGCTCGATTCGGTATCTTCGATAACGGTCCGGTCCTGTATATAGCGGCGAACTTCAAATCCCCGCTCGAGATTGACTGTGACAATATCTTCCAGCGCCTTTTTTCTCAGCAGCGCATTGGCACCAACCCAGAATGTCGCCCGGTAGCGGGTAAAACCCTGGTGGATGATATACTGGATGTCAGTCGTGGCGCCGGCAATCCTTTCAAGTGTGCCGGTTGCACCCGGAATCGCGCTATAAGGCGTCTGAATCACAGCAACCCGTTCGTTTTCGGGTTGTTCCATTTGGTGGATCAGGCGCGCTGAATAATCGTGAGCGATAATGCTGTCTGCATCCAGCGTGACCACAAACTCCGCATCCGGCACGAGCAGATCTGCCCGCTCGCCAGCGGCATCCTCAAGAAAAATCTCCTGGCCGCGAACACGCTCCCGGTAACTTCCGCCCATCAGGCCCAGGTAGCTGTTGAGGTTCATCGCTTTGTTGGCTTCATGGGAAAGATTCACATATTGCTTACGCTCGAAATACTCAAGCTTCACCTCGAACAGCGCCAGCAATCGACTGTATTCGTGCTCGATCTGCTGCCTGTCCAGGACAGGCCCGCCCTGCTGACTGCCGTTTGTCGAGAGAGAACGCGCATAGTCCCGGTACATCACCGCTGGTTCGGAAAATACCTTCTCGATGAACAGCCTGTCGGTGTGAGAGTTTACCTGGAATTGTCTTGCCTGGTCTTCAAACCAGCTGGCAGCCGCATCATACAGTTCACCCAGACGGCGGGTCTCCTCGCCAAAGTCGACGACCTGCCGTTGCTTGAAGAGACTGTAGGCAATCTGGAATCGGCCCGCTTGTTCAGCGAGAATCTTTTCTATCTTGCCCGGGAGATGGCGCGTCCTGTCAAGCAGATACTGGTCTTTCAGATCGCATGGGTTTGGCGGATTATCAATCAGCAGGATAACGCGCCGTTCAGGGCACACCTGTAAGGCAGCCGACCAGAGGGTCTGGGCGATAACGTTCGGCTCTTCCTTATAGGAAGGTACCAGGACGGTCAGGCCCCGCCCACTGCGTTTGAAAACGGAGCGGAATTCGTCGATATCTGCCGGACAGTGGTCTGACTTTCTTTTCAGATGACCCAGACGGGTGAACTGGTAAATCAGGTTGCCGTAGACAAGAAAAGCGACGATAAAAATAAAGATCGACTGTTCCAGGGCAGCCCCAAGCGAGCCCGAGTGTGCATGCTGGAGAAGGATTCCCACAACGTCAGCCGTTGCAAATGCGCTGGCG
>JAUXDG010000243.1 GCA_030618475.1 Gammaproteobacteria bacterium
GCAGGAAGAGCTTCCATCGCAGCAATTCAATACCTGGATACGGCCACTCCAAGCCAGCCTTGATGGGCAAGAGCTCAAGCTCTATGCCCCCAACCGGTTTATTAAGGAGTTTGTTTCCGACAAATTTGCCGAGCGAATAAGTGAGTTGGTCAGAGAGCTGGAGCCGGAAGGCGCTACCAGCGTTGTTCTGGAAATAACAGGGTCGGCCCTGGAACCACATTCCTTGGGTAACGCATCATCGAGCAACTCCTTTGCTCTGCTTGCTGTTGGGTCTGGCAACTCTAACCAGGAATACAGAGACATTTCAAGTACTCTGACCCCTTGATTTTTACTTGTACACCACCCTCACCTGCGACCCACCGGCCAGTTCACGCAGCCGGTGCAACAGCTCATCGGTGGGATGTACCCACCATTGCTCCCCCAGGGTGATATGTGCTTGTGCAGAGGCGCCGTGATACTGGATACCGACCGGACAGCTGCCCTCACAGAAGGGTGACAGTACGTCTGCCAACGAGCCCACAAAACCATTACCGGCTTTTTTCTCACCGATATCCAGCACCAGGCGTTTGGCATAGACTTCCCGTGCCTGGTCTATTTCATAGATCTTGTTGGCGTTTAAACGCATACTGCCGGAGAAGTCATCGAATGCCAGGGCACCCTGAACCACCAGCACTTTGTCGTTCGCCAGCAAGGCGCGGTATTGTTCGAACACCTTGGAGAAAATCCGGATTTCCATGCGTGCGGAACGATCATCCAGCGTAATGAACGCCATGCGTGATCCACTCTGGGTATTGCGGGTTCTGAACTCCACCACCAGGCCGGCCAGCACAACGGTCTTCTCCTGACCTCGCTGTCGTGAGGCACCCGCTGCCGGCAGCTCTTCATTCAGCTCGGCCAGCGAACCGCTGATCATGTTGGCAAGTTCTTCACGATAGCGATCGATCGGATGGCCGGTCAGGTACAGGCCCAGGGTTTCCTTTTCACCCGCCAGACGCTGCTCTTCATCCCATTCGGGCACGCTGGCCCTGACCAGGGCCTGATCTTCTGCGGGTGCGACGACACTGCCGAACATGTCCGACTGACCGGCGGCTGAATCGCGCGAATCCTGTTCGGCTGATTTCAATGCCTCCGGTAACTGGACACTCAGCGATGCCCGATTCTCGCCCAGCGTGTCCAGCGCACCGGCCTTGATCAGCGCTTCATACACGCGGCGGGTGACTTTGCGCGAATCAATGCGGCGGCAGAAATCCACCAGTGATTGGTAGACGCCATTGGCCAGCCGTTCCTGAATGACGACTTCAATCGCCGCCTCACCGACCCCCTTTATAGCACCGAGGCCATAGATCACGACGTCGCTGCCTTCAACCGTAAAGGCAAAACCCGAACGGTTGATATCCGGCGCCACCACTTCAATCTGCATGTGGCGGCACTCGTCGATCAGGGTCACCACCTTGTCGGTGTTGTCCATATCAGCCGATAACACCGCGGCCATAAAGGGTGCCGGATAATGCGCCTTCAACCAGGCGGTCTGATAGGACACCAACGCATAAGCGGCGGAATGCGACTTGTTAAAACCGTAGCCTGCAAACTTCTCCATCAGGTCGAAGATATAGGTCGCCGTTTTTTCCTCGACGCCGCGCTTTAACGCGCCTTCGGTGAAAATGACCCGCTGCTTGGCCATTTCCTCAGGCTTTTTCTTGCCCATGGCGCGGCGTAACAGGTCGGCGCCGCCCAGGGTATAGCCGGCCAGCACCTGGGAAATCTGCATCACCTGTTCCTGGTAGAGAATGACGCCGTAAGTGGGCTGGAGGATCGATTCGAGGTCCGGATGCGGATACTCGACCTTGGCGCGACCGTGTTTGCGGTTAATGAAGTCATCTACCATGCCCGATTGCAAGGGACCGGGTCGGAACAGGGCCACCAGCGCCACGATATCTTCGAAGTTATCGGGCTGCAGGCGCTTGATGAGATCCTTCATGCCGCGCGATTCGAGCTGGAACACGGCGGTGGTCTGGTAGGCTTTCAACAGATCAAAAGCCGCCTCGTCGTCCAAGGCAATGGTACTGATGTCCAGCGCCGCCTCGCCGTGTTCGGCGCGTTGCTTGTTCACCGTCTGCAGTGCCCAGTCGATAATGGTCAGGGTACGCAGTCCGAGGAAGTCGAATTTCACCAGGCCGACGGCTTCCACATCATCCTTGTCGAACTGGCTGACGATGTTGACACCACCCGGTTCACAATAGATCGGCGTAAAGTCGGTGAGTTTGCTTGGCGAGATGACCACACCGCCGGCGTGCTTACCGGCGTTTCTCGCCAGACCTTCCAGCGATTGCGCCATGTCCAGCAGAGCCCGGACGTCTTCATCCTCTTCATACAGCTCGCGTAAGGCTTCCTCCTGCTCAAGCGCCTTGTCCAGCGTTATGCCGATTTCAAAAGGGATCAGTTTGGCGATGCGGTCAACGAAGCCGTAGGGGTGGCCCAGCACCCGCCCGACATCGCGCACCACCGCCTTGGCCGCCATAGAGCCATAGGTGATGATCTGCGAGACTTTTTCGCGCCCGTAGTGCTCGGCAACGTAATCGATGACCCGGTCACGGCCTTCCATGCAGAAGTCGACGTCGAAGTCCGGCATAGAGACGCGTTCGGGGTTCAGAAAGCGTTCGAACAACAGTTCGTAGCGCAGTGGATCGAGGTCGGTGATGGTCAGGGCATAAGCCACCAGCGAACCCGCGCCCGAACCGCGCCCGGGACCGACCGGCACCCCGTTTTGCTTGGCCCACTGGATAAAGTCGGAGACGATCAGGAAGTAACCCGGAAACCCCATGGAGATGATGACATCCAGTTCGGTGTCCAGGCGTTCGTCATAGGGCTTGCGGTTTTCCGCAAAATCGTCAGCCTGTGGGTCAAACAGTGCCAGCAGACGTTCTTCCAGCCCCGCCCGCGCCTGCTGGCGGAAAAACTCATCCATGCTCATCCCTGCCGGGACCGGGAAATCGGGCAGGTAGTTTTTACCGAAGGTCAGTTCCAGGTTACAGCGCCGGGCGATCTCTACGCTGTTTTCCAGCGCTTCGGGAAGATCGGCGAACAGCGCCTGCATGTCTTCGGGTGATCGCAGGTATTGCTGTTCGGAATGGCGCCTGGGTCGGCGCGGATCGTCCAGCGTGCGTCCGTCGTGAATGCAGACACGCGCCTCGTGGGCTTCGAACTCCTCCGACTTGATAAAATGTACGTCGTTAGTGGCAACCACCGGCACATCGTGTTCAGCAGCCAGATCGACCGCCGCCTGCAGGTAGTCCTGCTCACCCTCACGACCGCTGCGCTGGACTTCCAGATAAAAATGTGACGGAAACAGGCGCAGCCAGGATTGCAGGCGTTGTTCGGCCAGTGGCTGATTTCCGGCCAGCAGCGCCTCGCCGATATCGCCTTGGCGGCCGCCCGACAAGGCGATCAGTCCGTCACTCGCCCCCTCCAGCCAATCCAGGCTGAGCATGGGTATCGACTGGTGCTGACCTTCCAGGTAAGTGCGCGAAACCAGTTCGGTAAGATTCCGGTAGCCCAGGCGGTTTTTACACAACAGCACCAGGCGCCAGGGCTTGCTCGGCTGCTCGGGATTCCGCAGCCACATGTCGACACCGATAATGGGTTTGACGCCTGCTGCCATCGCCGCCCGGTAAAACTTGACCATGGCAAACATGTTGCTCTGGTCAGTGACAGCGACGGCTGGCATGCCGGCTTCGGCAACCGCTTTTACCAGGGGCTTGATACGTACAACGCCGTCTACCAGCGAATATTCGGTATGCAGATGAAGATGAACGAATCCGGGACTCATAAGCGAAGTGTCCAGCTTTGCAGGCAGCGTTTCAAGGCTTGACAAAACGGCACGCAGGGCTGCAACCTGAATTTCTAGCAGCCTTAACCAAAAGCACAAAGGTCACTAAGGAACAA
>JAUXDG010000223.1 GCA_030618475.1 Gammaproteobacteria bacterium
ACCCGGGCAGGTGACAGCGCTGACCCGCATGGCAGCATAGTGATCAAAACGCCGGGGGCAACCATCACCCCGCGTGGTGCGAACCAGAAGCACTACCTGCGTAATATCCTCGCCAATGATCTGAATTTCGGTATTGGCCCGGCCGGCACCGGTAAAACCTACCTGGCTGTAGCCTGTGCCGTACAGGCCCTGGAGCGTGAACAGGTGCGGCGTCTGGTGCTGGTCCGCCCCGCTGTGGAAGCCGGTGAACGCCTGGGTTTCCTGCCCGGTGACCTGACCCAGAAAGTTGACCCTTATCTTCGTCCTCTCTATGACGCACTGTATGAAATGCTGGGTTTTGAGCGTGTCGCCAAACTGATCGAACGCAGTGCCATAGAGATCGCACCACTGGCCTTCATGCGCGGCAGAACACTGAATGATGCTTTTGTGATTCTGGATGAAGCCCAGAATACCACCGTGGAACAGATGAAAATGTTCCTGACGCGGATCGGATTTGGGTCTACCGCTGTGGTCACCGGTGATATCACACAAATGGATCTGCCAAAGGGAGTCAAATCAGGCCTGCGTCACGTTATGGACGTTCTGAAAAATGTGGAGGGTATCGGCTTCACTTATTTTGATGCACGTGACGTGGTGCGCCATCCGCTGGTGAAAAAGATCCTGCATGCCTACCAGCGCTTTGAAGACAATGCTGATGGCGAATGATCCGCAGTCGGTGCTGGATCTGGAAGTTCAATACGCCATTCACGCAGCAGGCATCACTTCGCGACCGGGTGTCCCGACGCAAGGTGAATTTCATAGCTGGGCGGCAGCGGTATTGACACCTGTCAATCACAGCGTCGAAATGGTGATCAGGGTCGTTAACGAACAGGAAAGCCGGCAGCTGAACAGCCGCTATCGTGGTAAGGACAAACCGACCAATGTGCTCTCTTTCCCGTTTTCGGCGCCTGCCGGTGTTGACAGCAATCACCTGGGGGACCTGGTGATCTGCGCCCCGGTGGTAAAACGCGAGGCCGGGGAACAGCAAAAAAAGGAAATCGATCACTGGGCGCATATGGTGGTGCACGGTGTGTTGCATTTACGGGGCCTGGATCACCAGACAGAGCAGCAGGCCCGGGAAATGGAAGAACTGGAAAAACAGATACTGGCCGGGCTGGGGATTAAGGATCCATACCAGCTGAAAGATGTGTCGATTTGAAGGGAAATCATGAAAGAAAACCGATCTAGCAACGGCTCTACCTATCGGGTATGGATGGATCGACTGAGCCAGGCACTGTTGGGTGAGCCCAAAGACCGTGATCAGCTGATTCATCTGCTGCGCGAAGCGCAGGGGCGTGGGCTGTTCGACGTCGATGCCCAGGGGATGATAGAAGGTGTATTGCAGGTTGCCGATATGCAGGCCCGCGATATTATGATCCCGCGTTCGCAGATGGTTGTGGTCAGCCGCGATGCCGGTCCTGAAGAATTGATCCTTGTCGCTATCAAGTCGGGTCATTCACGCTTCCCCGTGGTCGGTGACAGCCGGGATGAGGTGGTCGGTGTACTGTTGGCCAAGGATCTGCTCCGCTATTCGGTGACCAAAGCCTCGCAGCAGTTTTCTATCCGCGACGTTTTGCGCCCTGCCGTTTTTGTACCGGAAAGCAAGCGGTTGAATGTATTACTTAAGGAATTCCGCGCCAGTCGTAATCACCTGGCGATTGTTGTCGATGAGTATGGCGGTGTAGCCGGCATGGTGACTATCGAGGATGTTCTGGAGCAGATTGTCGGTGAAATCGAAGATGAGCACGATATCGACGAAGATACCTTTATCCGTAAATACAGCGATACTCACTTTACGGTCAAGGCATTAACGCTAATCGAGGATTTTAACGAATACTTCGAGACCGAATTCAGTGACGATGAATTCGATACCATCGGTGGCCTGGTGACGCACAACATTGGCCATCTTCCCAGGCGTGGTGAAACCATTATTCTCGATAATTTCAGTTTTCATATCGTTAATGCGGGTAACCGGCGCATTCACCTCATGCAGGTTACGCTGCCGCGCGATTCAAACGTGGCACAAACCGCTGTCGACGCCTGAGTTCATGCCCAAGGTCTGGAAAGGGCTGATCGCGCTGTTGTGTGGTGCGCTTGTAGCGCTTGGTTTTGCTCCTTTCAGCTGGTATCCACTTCCTGTGCTGGCGCTGGCTGTTTTAGCCGTGCTGTTGCGTTCAGCCGAATCCCGGGATGCCTTGCTGTGGGGCTGGCTGTTCGGTATCGGTCAGTTTGGCGTTGGTGTGTCGTGGGTTTATATCAGTATTTACCTGTACGGAGATGCCGGCCTGGCTTTGTCTATTGCGGTGATGCTGTTGTTGGTGATGTTCCTCGCCGCCTATCCGGCGGTGATGGCATGGCTGTTGGCGAGAACCGGCATTGCGTCGAGGGGCTGGTTTTTTGTTGCCGCGTTTCCGGCAGCATGGACACTTTCCGAGTGGTTGCGTTCCTGGCTGTTAACCGGCTTCCCGTGGCTCAATCTGGGCTACAGCCAGATTGAAAGTCCGTTGCTGGGTTATGCCCCCATCATGGGTGTATACGGTGTCGGCTGGGCAACAGCACTCAGTGCCGGGTTGCTGGGCTGGTTTGCGGGTGGTGGCAAACAGGCGCGTATTGCCGCGCCCGTCGCTCTGGCGCTGCTTTGGCTGGCCGGACTGGGTTTGAATCATTATCACTGGACCGGGCCGGTTGGAAATACGCTGACTTCAACCCTGGTGCAGGGCAATATACCGCAGGATTTGAAGTGGAAGCCCGAACAGCAGGAAGTGACCCTCGAACGTTATGTTGAGCTGACCCGCAGGCATCTCGACAGTGATCTGGTGATATGGCCGGAAACGGCGATTCCGGCCTTCTACGATCAGCTTGAGTCGTCTTTTATCGATCCCTTGCGTGAAGAGTTGAGGCAGCACGGTGTGGCGCTGGTTACCGGGATTCCGGTGCTGGACCGCAGTCAGTGGGACTATTTCAACAGTATCATCAGTCTCGATCAGCCGGGCCGGTTTTACTACAAGGTTCACCTGGTGCCGTTTGGAGAATACCTGCCGTTGCGTGACTGGCTGGCGAGTGTGCTGAGTTTTCTACCGGTACCGCAGGCTGATTTCAGCTCCGGGGAAAGCCGACAGCCGCTTTTAGAAGCCGCTGGTTATCCCATTGGTTCTTCCATCTGTTACGAGATCGCCTTTGGCGAGCAGATAATCAGCACGCTGCCGGAAGCGGCTTTTCTGGTTAACGTCAGTAACGACGCCTGGTTCGGTGATTCGCTGGCGCCTCACCAGCACCTGGAAATGGCGCGCATGCGCGCCCGTGAAACCGAGCGTTACGTATTGCGGGCCACCAACACAGGAATCTCTGCGATTATAGACGCCGACGGGGCATTGCTTGTTCGCAGTCGTCAGTTTGAATCCGAAACCGTCAGCGGCGATGTTCAGCCGCGTGCGGGTGCCACACCTTACGTGCTGTGGGGTAACTGGCCTGTGGTGATCGCCTGCCTGGCGGTTTTCCTGCTGGCGGGTCGTTTCCGCACAACCTCATCCAGTTAGCCTCAGGTTTTCTCTGTTGGCCAGCGCCGGAAAGTGCCACTCCTGCATTTCGGGCAGGGCGGAATGCGCGCCGTGTGATGAAAGTGCAGGGCTTCGTTGCAGGCCGAGCAATAGAGCGTGCCGGGTCCGGTGACTTCTCCGCTGTGATAGGGCGGGTCCTTTTCAAGGCGCTAGTACGCCTGCAAAACGGGGAAAAGGCAACAAGCCCAAAGCAGCGGATGGCCAGGACGAGGAAACGCCAGTTCAACGTCATGCGGCGATGACCTGGGCCCAGCGCCTGAAGCGGGTTTTCACCAAAAGTAGGCGCTTTAGGCGATACCGACGTTGAGACGTGCCATGTCTGCGGAGGTACAGCCAAGATCATTGCCTGCATTGAAGATCCGGTGGTTATTAAGAAGATACTGATGCACCTGCAGGAGAAAGCACCGACGCGAGCCGCGCTCCTGTTGCCAGACAGTCGAGCACCGCCGCAGTCCAGCCTGTTCGGCTGATTCAAGGAAGCATTCCCGCTCAACCAATGTTGCTGCATTGCGCAGACGCAACAGGGTATCGATTGATCTGGAGGCAGGAATGGGCTGAGGCAAGGGCAAATGACCGGGATCCATCCAGGTCAGCGCGGCCAATTCAGGCAAGATTTTGGTATGAACAGCCTGAAGAGCAGCGGCAGCGATTGCTCAATGGGCGCGAGTTCCAGGGGAAATAGCGTTAATTCAGCCTATACTCGCGTCCGACGTATATAAAAGGTCGCTACCATAACTAACACAACCGAGACGCCTACGAATAATGTGGCGACCTCCCAAGTGGGAAGAATGGCCATAAAGTTTGGCATCCTCATCCCCAACCCCATTATTCTATTTAGTTAACATGTCTTAATGCCGCAACGTCTATCTCAGCTGCCTTTTGGCGACTTCGTTCAGCCTCCGGATCGTTGACCTTTTTTCGATGTTGACCAGAGCAAATGAAGTCGGATCGTAGCCATGTCGTTCTGTGAGCCAA
>JAUXDG010000059.1 GCA_030618475.1 Gammaproteobacteria bacterium
GTCCCCGCGGCTTCGACTGTAGTGGTTTGGTGTACTACGCCTATCGCAAGGTCGGTGTGCACACCCCGCCCACCACGACAGTACAATACCGCCAGACTAAACGGGTACAGGTATCGCACTTGCAACCTGGCGATCTGGTCTTTTTCAGAATCTCCCAAGACAAGGTCTCTCACGTGGGCATTTACGCCGGTGACGGCCGTTTCATTCACGCGCCATCAAGCGGCAAGTCAGTCACGTACGCATCGCTCCACGATCCCTATTGGCGAGTAAGACTAACCGGCGCTGGACGGCTTGAGTAGGCCGACCCGAGCGCAAGACTGAGACCTTCGATCTGCAAGCAGCTGATTTTCATGCTGAAGGTCCGGAGTTGTTAAGGGTTGTCAGATGTCTGCCCCAGCCGCAGGCCTGTCAGTGCACGCAAGCGCTCAACGGGCAGGCGTCTGACAAGCCTTAACAAAGATTGCCCTTCACGCCGATTTTCGACCCCTCTCGCCGTCCAGCCAACAATCCTGAACGGCAACAATGTAGCGCAACAGGGCATTCAAATATTGCAATCTAACCGGCCCTTTCGGCTAGTTGCGATCACTAAACAACGAACAGACAGCCCCGCCACGAGGATCTACAGCCCGTCATTGGGCTGCAGCCGGCAGCGAGGTCACCATCGGGTGGGTTCAGCTTACGGCGGACAGACAAGGATGGGGAAACGGGTAAAAAGCAGCGGCAATCCGATCGGTCAGGGGCCGGTCTCGGGGGAGCGGGAATTCAGGGGAACAGGCATGCGCAGCGATGCGGTTTTCAGCTGGATTTTTGGAAAGCAAGCGGGTTATGCTTCCGTGTATGTGCGGATGTATCCGGAGTGCGGGACTAAGATGCTCCGCGAGGGCTCGCACCGTTACGATCTGTGGAAGACCAGGGAGGAGGGTTATCTCATCAATCCGAATGACTGGAGCGAAGAAGTCACCGCAGCCATGGCGGCCCAACAGTCGCAAGAGGATCATGTGGAGCTGAGCGAGACCCAACTGGGACTGACTCAGTTCTTCCGCGGCTATTTCGTATCCGCTGCCTATTCTCTCGCACATTCGCGAGCATTCGGCTCACCGCGTTCAGCGCTGTGATCTGGAACGTCGGTGGGCCGGATTCGGCACGCCAGGAGTGAAACATGCCGTTTTCTGAGAAGCTAAGACAAGACTGGGCTCCGATTCTTTTTTTCGGGATCGTCATTACCATCAAAACCTATTATCTTATTATCTATCTCAACAGCAACGAGGACCTCTGGGGATTGCTCTGGGACATCGGCCATATCGAGGACTATGGCCGTGGTGCCGCCTTCTATTTAACCGGCGGACTCACCTCTATGCTGTATTACGCTATAGCACTGGCCTTCGATACCCTGGTTTTTTTCAGCTTCATAATTCGAGTCAAGGCCAGGGAGCGCCCGAAAGGATTCCGGGAGAACGTGTTTCCCCTGATTACCGTGTTCGTTCCCATGATCGGATTCACGCTACTCATCATCCCCCAAGTCAGGCAATTCGTTCCCGGTTACTCCGCGACCACCCTGAATCTACTGCGGGAGATAAGCCCCATTTTCCCTTTCTATATGAACATGGCAGGCCTGCTGGCGGGATTACTCGGAACGGCTTTTAGTATCTGGGCGCTCAGCTACCTGAGGCATTCCTTCGGTTTGCGAGCCGCCGTGAGGGAGCTGGTTACGACCGGCCCCTACCGATGGGCGCGGCATCCACTCTATGCGGGAGAGATCATCCACATTCTGGGTATCGCCATTTTGTCGGGAAAACCAGCAGGCTTGTATTTGTTTGTCGTCGCGGTGGCCCTGCAGGTGGTACGTGCCAAGATCGAGGAGCGGAAATTCCTGAGTACGGTACCCGAGTACCGGGCGTACCGGGATTCCACCGGTTTCCTCTGGCCGTCCTTGCGCAGAGCGCGCTAAAAGGGACTCTGACTTTGGCACCGGTTATTCATCACTGAGTTACCTCATAAAGCTACCCATCCATTCGCTCAAGATCGATAAATCATTTATATCGACCATGGTAGAGGACCAGAGGACGCAAGCCAGCTTGGACTGGATGTTGTTGCCGAAGGTGTGGAAAGGGAGGAACAGAGGGAACTGCTACAGAACTGGCGGTGTAACGTATTGCAAGGCTATCTCATCGGTAAGCCGGTTCCTTGCGATCAGTTCGAAAAGCTACTTGGCCAGAATATTGGAAAAATAAGAGCCCTTTCTCCTAAAATCAAGAATCACTGAACAGCCGTTGATCTGTCTATGCGTTTCGAGTGAACCGGGAAGAGAAGTGCTTTTACGGCTTGCTCTCTACCACTTCAGCTTATAGCTCAGATACAGAACCCTGTCATTATCTACCGGATCCCTGACTTCAAATGAGAAGGTATGTTTATCATTCAATCCAAAGTTTACACCATGATTGGTTAACAGGCTTGCGGCTACACCTGCTGCCCCACCAGCCAGCTGCCCTGCTTTTTTAGGTAGTCCCATCGACGCCGCCGCATTCTCCGAATATAACCTCAGAGCCGAACGCAGATCACGCTTGTTATGGGGGTAGGTTTTTCTGTATTTGCCAGCCGACACGTCTTCGGCTACCTGCCGCGATTGCAATTTGTATGGATGATTCGAGCCGGAACCCTTGCTTTCTGCATGGACTGAAACGGTTGCGAACATCATAAGACCAGCGGTTATTATTACTGTTGATAAGCTGCTTTTCATTTTTTTCTTCGCCATCCTCTTCATGTTTAGTTGCGGAAAGTAAACCTGCAATCACCCTGATGCACATACTGCGCCAATTACATATCTTGTGCTTCGATGATTGCATAACTCATTGTTTACATGATTAATAAACAGGGATAAGTGACTAAGCACAGGTAAATCTGAAGACTATGATCGCGTAGTGTTGTTTGGATCATTCAAACTCCTGGTGCGAGAGTGTTTCTGTTTTGCAAACAGTCTCTACCCCGGCGTGGCGTAAACCCGCACAAGCGGACAAGCTGACGCTGAAAACCGGCCATATCGACGCGCAAGATATTGATATTCAATTTATGACTGAAATCAGGAAAAGGGGAAATATTTCCTGTTTTTATGATTTAATATTTTCTCAATCAACAAACCAATCTATTGACTAATAATGAGTAGAATGAATTTTATGCGTAATAGGGGGTCGCTTGAAAAAAACATTAAAACCTGGAATTCGTTATGAACATAAGTTCGTAGTACCGACATCGAAAACTGTGCCAGCTCTGTATCCAGAGTCACAAGAGTTCGTTGCAATGCCAGAAGTCTTTGCTACCGGGTTTTTGGTTGGCTTCCTTGAGTGGACTTGTATTAAAGCGATTAACCCTCATCTTGATTGGCCAAAAGAACAAACAGTGGGAACTCACATTAATGTAAGTCACGAAGCTGCAACCCCACCGGGTCTTGAGGTGACGGCGATTGTTGAACTGATCGATGTCGATGGAAGAAAACTTGTATTCTCTGTAGAGGCTCATGACCAAGTGGATTTGATCTCTAAAGGGCAGCATGAAAGGTTCGTGATAAATAAAGAAATATTCGATGCCAGACTTATCAAAAAAATCAACCATAGCGCATAACAAGTAATGGCCGCTTTCATTAAATTATCATATTGCTGTATGTCTGAAACTGGCGGGCTGAATGTGTACTTTAGATGCGGACGCTCGGTGATTCTGTTTAGACATAGAGAATTGAATTAGTTGTATAGCCGGCGGAAGGGCCAGGGTAATTGATGGCCTGAGTGCAGGAATTGGCCTGAAATGGATGTAAAGCTGGCAAATATTCAAGCGCTATACGAGAACCAGGTCTCAGTATGCGTGTGCATCAGCCGCTATAACCCAATATGGCGATGCGCCTGAATAGCAACTGCAGCCTGAAGCACATCAACCCCGTTCGCTTCGCTGATCCGAAATCAGGTTGATCCTTATACAGGTGGCCGATGGTATGGAAAAACATAAAGACAGTTTCAGTGAGCTCGAAGAAATCGGTATCGGCAGCAAATTCAAAGAGGAACTGTGCCGCATGCTGGAATCTACGCAGTTGTTCCGTGGTTTTGCCCGTCCGGACATCGAGTTTATCGTCGACTACACGCACGCCTATCGGGCACCAGTCGGCGTCGCACTATTCAGGGAAGGCGGTAAGGATAAACACCTGGCCTTTATCGTAAAAGGCAAAGTCAACATCCTGAAAGAATTCGGCTTCAGCAAGGAAAAACATATCGCGACGGCACGCTCCGGGAGTTGCCTGGGAGAAATATCCATTGTGGATGATTTTCCGCACTCGGCGACAGCAAGAATCGTCGAGGAGGCCGAGGTCATCATTCTGACCAAGCGCAACCTGCTGCGTATAACCGAGGAATCTGCGGCGCTGGGAATCCGGATCCTGTGGCGCCTTGCATGGCAGCTCAGTGCCCGCTTACGCAAGACCAGCGGGGTACTGGCTGAACACCTGTAACAAACAGGAAATAATCCGGTTAATGTGAACCAGTTCACACGACTTGTGCGATTTAGTGCTAAATTTTTTGCGGTTCGAAGCGAACTATAAGGAATGAGCTACGCAACCCGCTTCCAGATCTTCTCCTATTACCTGCTAAGCGTGCTGGTATTGAGTATTTTTACATTCCGTAACACCTCCAGCTACCTGGAATATCCGAAGTACTATATTATCCTTTTGATTGCTTTACCTTATTTCATAGCCGGCATCGCTCGTACGCTGCTCGAGGCGAAGCTGATGCGCAGTGTCCCACCGTTGCGCCGCGCACGGCGCCAGCTACAGTTCGATATGACCTTATTTGCCCTGCTCGCGACCGTATTGCTGTGCCTTGAGCTGTTCGTCTACCAGCACGCACCCTATACCGCGCTGAAATCCAGCATCTGGGCGCTGATCATAGGCTATTTCGCCAGTATCGACAGTGCCCTGCACAGGGTGCGTTGCAGCCGTCAACAGGATCGCGACGACAACGTACCCTTGAGCGACAAAGCCCTGCCGGTATCCCAAAAACTGAGCATATTTCTCAGCACCACCGTGCTTCTGGTGACCCTTGCAACTGCCATCAGTGCCTACGGCTATCTGCTGCCTGAGCAGCTGTTCGCCGACACAGGGACCACGAAGATCACACAGGAATTCATATTCGAAACGCTGTTCATACTCGCTATTGTCGGAATCTTGACCACCCGGGTGATCTTTTCGTATTCGATGCACCTGCAGAACATGTTCGACAACCAGCTCAATACCCTGCGGAATATTCAGGATGGAAACCTGAAAGATCACGTGCCAGTCCTCACCGAAGACGAGTTTGGTCGCATTGCCCAACAGACAAACCTGATCATCAACCAGCTCAGGGAAAAAGATAAAATCCAGCGAACACTCGAACAGGTCGTCAGCCCCGATATCATGGAGAAGTTACTGGCAGGCCATCAAAATGAACTGAAAAAGGGTCAGGAGTTCGATCTGGCAATTCTGTTCTGTGACCTGAGAAAATTCACCAGCTACGCCGAAAACAAACCACCGGATGAAGTAATCATGTTTCTCAACGCCTATTTCACCAAGCTGGCGGACGTGGTCGCTGAACACGATGGTATCGTCAACAAGTTTCTCGGCGACGCGATTCTGGCCGTGTTCGGTGTAGACGGTAATCCACGCTATGTCGAAAATGCGGTCGACGCGGCGTGCGATATCCTCATGCATACCGGCTCAGCGGTTATGCGGGACGGGACAACCTTCGATATCGGCATCGGTCTGAACTGTGGCCGGGCTGCTGCCGGCACTATCGGATCCAGCGAGCGCTTTGAATATACGTTCATCGGTGATGCTGTAAACACCGCCAGCCGGCTCGACGGCCTGAGCACGCGCCTGGGTTACAAAATCATTAGCTCGGCCAGCGTTTATGACGTTCTGCCCGTCCACCAGAAAGCCTTGTTCTCTGAACTCGGGGAACACCGCATCCGCGGAAAATCGCAACCCTTGCGGTTATACGGTGCAGTTGCGAATGAGGCTGCTGAGCTGGACAACAAGGTTATTCATTTCCAACCGAGCGACACGTCAGTCTAAGTCGGACAGGCTCCCAGCGGGAGTTCACGCAGGATATACTGGCGCACGTCGATATCGTAACGCTCGCCGTCCACCAGTCGCTTTATCTCAAAATCATCGGTATCCAGTTTCTCTCTGAACAGGGTCAGATTTATCATTTCCGGCGGTTCAACAGGTTTCCTGTGCGCGTCCAGAACAAGCATGATTCTCGGGAACAGGCGCGCATCCGGAATTGAAGAGATCACGATTCCGATCTGCCCTGTGCGTAGTTCCACGACACTACCGAGCGGATAGATGCCAACGCACTGAATGAATTTTTCCACCAGCAATTCGTCGAACAGGTCGCGCCGCCAGGCGTATATGCTTTTTAAGGCTTCATCCACCGCGATGCTTTGGTATCCATGCACACCGCGCGTAATACTGTCGTAAGTATCCACGATCGCAACAATCTTGGTATGCATACCGATTTCGGAGCGTGCCAGTTTGCGAGGATAACCTGACCCGTCGGCACGCTCGTGGTGATCGTGAACAATGGCAACGACGTTATCCGGGAGACCCTCCAGATTTTTCAACATCATTGCACCGATCATGGTATGGCCTTCCAGAAGCGCCCTTTCTTCCTCTGAAGCGTTGGCTACATTGTCCAGCACACGGTCCGGCAGTTTGATCTTTCCGATATCGTGTAACAGGGCACCTAGCCCCAGATCGACCAGCGACTCGTTTTTTAACCCCATGTACCTGCCGAATGCCAGCGACAGCGTACAGACAGAAAGCGCGTGCGTCACCAGGCCTCTGTCCTTGTTACCGATCGATGCCAGCAGGACCAGGGCATCGGGATGCCGCAATATACTGTCCACCATCCCGGTAACGGTCGTCCTGGCACCTCCTACGTCAAGGCTGTTACCCATTCTGACGTCCTCGAACAAGCTGCTCACTTCTTCCGTCGCCAGCTGATAGCAGTCCCGGGCGTGGCTGAACTCATCCTCGAATTTTTCCGTGTACGGCAATGGCTCCCTGATGATCCTGGCGTAACTCTGTTTTTCGGGTTTTAAGTCGGGGGGAGCGGCGCTGGACATCGCGGGCGTAACGGGGACCTTGCTCTTTTCGATGTCAACGAAAACGAAGTTGCAGAGGCTCTGGATCTGATCGACCTCTTCGATGTTGGTGATTCTGAACCCCTGAAAAAGAAATGGCGTTTCGAGCCAGGGCCGGTCCAGCTCGGACACATACATACCCTTTTTTAAATGAGTGGCTTCAACTATTACTTTCATCGACGGGCCGCCAAAAGGAATCAGTGGAATTGTGATATCTATTACATTCTCGGCATTTCCGGGGTTTTTTTTAATACTTCTGTCACATTATTGCAGGAACTTGACGCATGATTTCAGCAGGGTTCGGGCAGACGCCGTTCCCGGTACCTGACGATGGGTCTTCCGGCATGGGACAGGTCCCGAAAAATCTGCGAGTCTACCCCGCCGCTGTCTCCACTCCCGCTTTTTTCGATTGACCATGTTCGCGCCCCATCAACAGATACATTGCCGGGACCACGAACAGGGTAAACAGGGTTCCGATACCGAGGCCTGTGGCAATAGTAAGACCGATATGGAAGCGGCTGACCGCGCCCGGACCGCTGGCGGTGAGCAGCGGCACCATGGCGACGACCATGGAGACTGTCGTCATCAAAATCGGCCGCAGGCGAATGGCGGCGGCGCGCTCCACCGCTTCTCTCCTGGTCAGGCCTTCGTGTATCTGCAGCTGGTTGGCGAATTCGACGATAAGAATGCCGTTCTTGGCGATCAGACCGATCAGGGTGATCAGGCCCACCTGGGTATAGATGTTGATGGTGGCAAAACCCAGGGTAATAAACGCCAGCGCCCCGGCAATGGACATGGGTACCGATACCAGAATGATCACCGGATCGCGCCAACTCTCGAACTGGGCGGCGAGTACCAGGTAGATCACCAGGATCGATAAAAAGAAAGTAATGATCAGCGCACTACCCTGCTGCGCATACTGGCGTGACTGGCCCGAATAATCCCAGGCGAATCCGCGCGGGAAGATCTCGCCTGCCAGGCCTTCCAGGTATTCCAGCGCATCGCCGAGCGGAACACCGGTCGCCATCACGCCCTGCACGGTCAGCGAATTGAGCTGTTGGAACTGGGTGCGCTGGTTGGGTTCGACGGTATCCTCCAGGTGAATGAACGAACCCAGCGGTACCAGCGCTGCGGCACCGAGCTCACGCGCTGCATTGGTGCCCGAAACACCGGCCGACAGATTGATCAGCTCTTGCGAACCGGGACGAATGTAGTAGTCCTTGAGCCGGTCCGGCTGCAGGCGAAACTCGCGCGCAACCTGCGGGATGACCTTGTAACTGCGGCCTTCCAGGCTGAAGCGGTTGACGTCGTTGCCACCCAGCAGGGTGGCCAGGTTGCGACCGATATCCTGCATGCTGATGCCAAGGTCGCCGGCCCGGTCGCGATCGATGACCAGCGTGGTACGCGGCCGTGAATATTGCAGCTCTTTCATGAGGAATCTGAATTGGCCGCTGCCCATGGCGCGGCCGATGAACTGGTCGGCGAGCTGGTCCAGTTCCTGGTAACTGGCGTCAGTGGTAATCACAAACTGAACGGGTAAGCCGCCCCCGGAACCAGGCAAGCTTGGGCGCGGAAACACGGCAGTCTGAAAGCCGGCTATGTTCTGCAACTTGGTCTGAACTTCGGGTTGCACCTCCATCTGTGAGCGCGGCCGTTTCGACGGCGACTCCATTTTAAAACCACCGAATGTCGTAGTCGGTTCACCGCGGCCGAGCAGGAAAAAGCTTTCGTGGTACTCCGGCACGCTTTCGAAAGCTGCGACGATCTGCCGTGTGTAGGCTTCGTTGTATTCAATGGTGGCCGTCTGCGGTGCGGTGGCCTGGAAAAACAGGATGCTCTGGTCTTCCACCGGTGCCAGTTCGTTCTTGCTGGTAACAAACATGAAAAAGATCGACACCAGTACCACCGTCGCAAACAACAGGGTGACCGGCAGCGACTCGAGTGTGCCGTGCAGCATTTTCCGGTAACGCGCGGCCAGTCGCTCGAACCAGTGTTCGACCCACTGCTCGAAGCGGCCCTGTTGACCGTGCGGTTTGAGCGCCCTGGACGACAGCATCGGTGACAGGGTCAGCGCCACCACGCCGGAGATCAGCACGGCGCCGGCCAGGGTAAAGGCAAACTCGGTAAACAGGGTGCCCACCAGGCCACCCATGAAACCGATGGGCGCATAGACCGCGACCAGGGTAGTGGTCATGGCAATAATGGGCACCGCCAGTTCGCGCGCGCCGGTCAGGGCCGCGTCGTAACGCGACTTGCCCATTTCGATATGCCGGTGTACGTTTTCCACCACAATAATGGCGTCATCCACCACCAGGCCGATGGCCAGCACCATGGCCAGCAGGGTGAGCAGGTTGATGGAAAAGCCCATCAGCAGCATCAGGAAAGCGGCACCGACCAGTGACAGGGGAACGGCGACCGCGGGCACGATGGCAGCGCGCACCGAGCCCAGCGACATATACACCACCAACAAAACGATCAACACCGCCTCGATGAGTGTTTTAAACACTTCATCGATGGAGTCTTCGATGAACACGCTGGCGTCATAGGGGATGTGCGCGTCCAGGCCTTCGGGTAACTGCTCGCGGATCTCCGGCATCAGCTCGCGCACGCGTTTTGCCACGCTCAGCGGGTTGGCGCCGGGTGCCTGTTTCACACCGACGAATATCGCCGGCTTGCCCTTGTACCAACTGGTAGAGTCGTAATCCTCGGCGCCCAGTTCGGCGCTGGCGATATCGGAAAGCCGTACCAGTGTGCCGCCGGCGGAACGCACCACCAGATTGCGAAAGTCGTCTTCACTGGCCAGATCGGTAGTGGCGTTGAGGTTGATCGTCGTATAGACGCCCTTGGCCTGACCGACACCGGCCAGATAGTTGTTGGCACGCAGCACGTCGCGCACATCATTGGCGGTGACACTCAGGGCCGCCATGCGTTTCGGGTCCAGCCAGATACGCATGGCAAAGGTCTTGTTGCCGATCAGTTCCGCCTTGGCCACGCCCGGCACCGCCTGCAACTGCGGCTGAGCCACGCGTAACAGGTAGTCGGTGATCTGCGAGGGCAACATGCTGTCGCTGTAGAAAGCCAGGTACATGAGTGCGGTGGTTTCACCGGTGGTGGAATCGATCACCGGGTCGTCGGACTCATCCGGCAAGACATTACGCTGGCTGGCGACCTTGGCCTGGATCTCGGCAACCGCGGCGTTGGGGTCGTAGTTCAGCTCCATGTGCGCTTCGACCGTCGATTTACCCTGGGTGGAACGTGCGAACAGGTAGTCGATACCGTCGGCTTCAGCGATAGCCTGCTGCAGGGGGGTGGTGATAAAGCCTTTGACCAGTTCGCTGCTGGCACCCGGATACACGGTGGTGACGGTCACCACCGTATTTCTGGTTTCCGGGTACTGACGCACCTCCAGTGAGGCCAGGGCACGCAGGCCGACCAGCAGGATCAACAGGCTGATGACGCTGGCCAGCACCGGCCGATTGACGAACAGGTCGGTGAATTTCATCCGCCGCTGACCGTGGCGTCGAGTTTTATGCTGTTATCGATGCTGACCGCCTGACCATTGCGCAGTTTGTTCTGACCGGCGGAGACCACCTGCTGACCGACCTGCAGGCCTTCGACAATTTCCACTCGCCCTGCGCGTACTTCCCCGGTTTTGACCGGGCGGCGCTGCACAATCTGCGCGCCGTCTTTATCCTGGATCAGGAACACCGACTCACCGTAGGGGTTATAGGTAATCGCGGTGCGCGGCAGGGTAAGAATGCCGTCGCGTGCCGGCAGCACCGTTCGCACTTCGGTAAACATGCCGTGACGCAGCAGGTGATCGGGATTGTCCAGGGTCGCGCGCAACCGCAGGCTGCGGGTGCCCGATTCGATACCGGGGTTGATGGCGCTGATGGCACCCTCGAAAGTGCGGCCGGGATAGGCCTGCACTTCGACTTTAACCGGCTGCCCGACCTTGACCCTCGCGAAGTGGCGCTCGGGCAGTGTGTAATCGACAAATACCGGATCCAGTGCCTGCAATGGCACGATGTTCGCTCCGGGCGACAGGTACTGACCGAGATTGACTTCCACGATACCGAGTTGACCGCTGAACGGTGCACGGATGGCCTTCTTGCCGATCAACGCGCGTTTGGACGTGACTGTGGCCGCGGCGCTGTCCATCTGTGCCCGTGACTGATCATATTCGGAGCGTGAAACCGAGCGGTCCTTGAGTAGCTTGCGGGCACGCTCGAACTGCAGCTTGCCCAGCGTGTGCTGTGCGATCAGACCGTCAAGCTCGGCTTGATCGACACTGTCGTCGAGCTGCAGAATGACATCACCGACCTCGACGTGCTGGCCGGACTCCGCCACGATCTTCCTGACCTGCCCCGGTACTTCGGTGGTGACAGAGACACCCTGGGTCGCTTCGACGCTACCGACAGCGTACAGATACGGCTGCCAGGTTTCCAGCTCGACTTCCGCCGACGCAATCGTGGCCGGCGGTGGCGGCTTCGCCATCATGGCGGCCATCTTCTGCCCGCTGAAATACTTCCAGCCAAAAATGCCGCCGAACATGGCCGTCAGGAGCAGAAGAACCAGAATGAGGCGCTTGATCACTTGAAGAGTTTCCTTTAGCTGCCAGGCCCTAGTGTATGACCGGACTGGCCCAGGCGGAGTTCAATTGAGGGTGACAGGTATTCTGATGGTATTCGCTGAGTCCGGCAAGCGAACAAGAGTGAATACCTCCCCGACCGACCGGGTTGCTGCACGCTGCGGCTGCGTTAAGGATGTACAGTCTGTATACTCATCGATGTGTCGTCCCAACGCAAAGTCCAGCGTTACGCCGCTTATTTCAAAGGCTGGTGCCAGACTTTTGGTGAGCACGAAAACCTGTCACGGGAAGAGAATGCCATCAACTGGCTATCAGCCGAGAATCAGGTTGGTTTCATATTACCCAGGGAGTTGACCAAAGCGCTGTATCGGGAAGTGCTGGGCATGCAACGCGAGTCGCCGACATTAACCATCAGCCAGGACTGTGTGCGGATCGGCGAGTTTCATTACACGCTCTCTGCAACAGGGGACAAACAAGGCATCGATGCACTCAGGCAGGTCCTGCATAACCCCGGCGATTTGCACCTGTATTTGACCTACCACTTTTTTTACCAGTCAGGCAACAGAATCATCACCCTCTCGCGCAAGCAGCCCCTGGCCATCATTTACAAACAAATCAGCCCTATGCATATCCAACTGACTTGAAATGGTCAATCTAGTAAGGAGTTTCCAGAGTGCCCCCTAAGCGCACGGCAACGCATGGCGCCCATGGTTAAATTTTCGCAACGAATATTAGCCTGTCAGTGGCAGTACGCGTTTGCCCCCGTTCAACCAGGGGAGCTCAGATCAATGCCATG
>JAUXDG010000249.1 GCA_030618475.1 Gammaproteobacteria bacterium
TTTAGGCGACGCAGGAGCAGTTGCCGAGTAGATCAGTCTATTCGCGGGCAGGCTCCTGGCTACCGTGCAGCCCACCTGGCCGGTGGCTCACAGCCTGCAACATCAGCCAACGATTCGATTTGCCGGCATGAACGCCGGCACTTCCCCCAAATCACGGAATTTGCGATACACATTGTTGAGATGTGTTCGCAGGGTCGCCTTGGAAATCGACAGTTGATCACAGATTTCGGGGTTGGATACACCCCTGATAGTCAGAGAGACCACTTCGGTCTCGCGCCGGGTCAGACCCTTGTCCCTGTAATAGGCAAGCGCCATTTCGTATTTATCTTTGAGCGGTTGGAGAAAAGTAATGATATTTCCCGCGCTGCACAACAGCGTGACGTCGAAGAAGCTGCCGTGAAGAAAACTGTTTTTGTACACGCGGCTGCCCCAGCCCTTCCACTGCTGCCTGGTGTCCTGGGCGTACAATGCCATGCACCCCATCTCACACACCTCACCCTGGCGTTCGCCGCAAATTTTGCGGCAGTAATCATTCTGACTCAGAACCCGCTTCTCTGAGTCCTTGACACAAGTGGCAATTTCGCCTGCATCCAGTGATTCTTCCAGCAATTTATCCATAGCGTTAACACCAGCCTGTGCGCCGTCCTGTAGTTACATGAAAAACATAACAAATCCAGAAGGAATGAAAAATCGACCCCGGGGGTTGATTTTAAGCCGGGTGCCAATGCCAGTCATTGACATAGATCAGCTCCCCGTCATTAAAATAGCGAGCACAAACCGTCGCGGTTCGTCAGTCAAGTCATGCCGCGCCGGCTGATTGCCAGAGGCGATTCTAGCTTTTCGGTGTTTGCCCTGAATCAGGCCAGGCGTGCCAGCAGATAGGGCACGTAATGATCCACCAGCAGAAAGGCGAATAGCGCCATCAGATAAGTGATGGAATATCCAAAGGTTTTCATGGCCTGGTTACCACTGACATCCCGCATCAACGCCCAGGCGTGATAAAGAAATACGCCACCGAGGCCCAGTGCACCGGCGAGATATAAAAGTCCGCTCATACCTGTTGCAAACGGCATAACCGTCACCGCAACCAGCAGAATTGTATAGAGCAGAACCTGCAGCCGGGTAAAATCAACACCGTGGGTGACGGGTAGCATAGGGATATCAACCTTGGCGTATTCGTCACGACGGTGAATCGCCAGCGCCCAGAAATGTGGTGGCGTCCAGACAAAGATAATCAGAAACAACAGCAGTGCGTTGGGATCGACGGTGCCGGTAACAGCCGTCCAGCCCAGTACCGGTGGAGCAGCACCGGCGGCGCCACCAATGACAATATTCTGCGGCGTTGCCCGCTTCAGATAGAGGGTATAAACCACGGCGTAACCGATCAATGATGCAAATGTCAGAACAGCGGTCAGTGGATTGACAAACTGAACCAGTATCCACATGGCCAGGCCACCCAGTACCAGCGCAAAGCCAAGGCAGCTACGCGCCGTGAGGTGCCCGCTGGCGACCGGGCGATTGCGGGTGCGCGCCATCTGCGCATCGGCGTATTGATCCACAACGTGATTAATGGCCGCAGCCGAGGCAGCAGCCATTCCGATACCCAGGGTCCCAAACACAAGCACCGACCAGGGCACCATGCCCGGTGTGGCCAGGAACATGCCGACCTGGGCCGTAAAGACTATCAAGGCAACAACCCTGAGTTTGCAGACACCCAGGTAATCCCGCCACTGGCCCGCAACATTGACCGTCATCGAATAATTCATGTCATGCCCCAACCGTTAAGCCGCTTCGCCCGCTACTACCGTGATATGCGCTGCATTCTACCCTAATCCCGAGTATTTTAAGAGTCTTTCCAGATCCTTGATCATACCGCGAGGCTCGTCTCCGGGCTCATAGCTCATCATCAAATGACCCAATGGATCCACCAGATACACGCGCCGGGCATCCAGTGGCTGTTTTGCATCCAGCACGAACGTCTTCAACAATTCCGGCGATACCTGATCACTCAGTGGTACAATCACCTGACCCGGGAAATGCGTCTGCAGCTCCGAGCGCTGTTCGCCGCTGGTTCCTTCGGCTTTCCACAGTAGCAAGCGTTGCAGACGATCGATATTCTTGCCCTGTGCCAATCGCACCTGGCGAATGTTGTAGAGTTGTTCCACACAGGGGTGATCGCAGATGCCCTGCGCCAGATATACCATGGTCCATTTACCCCGAAAGAACGTTTCGTCAAGCGCATCACCAGACAGCGTCTTCAGCTGAAAAGCGGGCAACGGCCGCACCGGGTTAACCAGCTCACCGTGATTAGCCTTGCCCTTGGGCACCCACTCCGGGAATACGCTTAAAATCAGCCAGGCGATTGCCAACGGTGCGGCAAACATCCCGAGCACAAAAATCAGCGACAAACGGGAACGACGGCGTGCAGCAGGATCCTGTGAAACAGCATTCATTTATCAATCGACTCTTCTATCAATCAACTTTTCGACTGTTAACGGTAAAATAAATAATCAATAATGCAACCGCCAGACCAAACCACTGCACGGCATAGCCTACATTCCGTTCCGGCCCAAAACCCGCCAACGGCTGCCAGTCCCTCAGATATCCATCGGGCTCTTCATTTTCCAGCAACAGCACGACAGGCAACAGTGTACGCTGCAGCTCATCGGACAATGCCTGAAACTGAATACGCTGGATACGGTACGGCCACCGCTGTCGCAGTTCTTCTTCGCCAAGCATAAAAACCTCTTCCGGGGGTGTTTTGAGGCGTCCCAGAACGGTGCGTTGCGCTTCACCGACAGCAAGGTCGGGAAGCTGATCCCGGCTTTCTCCCAGTGGCATCCAGCCCCGATTAACCAGCACTGCCACTTCTGAATTCCGCAGAATAAAAGGTGTCAGTACCTGATAACCGGCTTGTCCCTCATGGATCCTGTTATCCAGCAACAGCTGGTGAGCGCTGTCGTAACGCCCAACGCTCGTGGCACGCTGATATTCAAGGCCAGCTGCTGATTTCAAACCGGCGTCGAGCCGAATGACGGCACCATCCTTATCCACCTGATAATTTTTAATTATTTCACGTTTTTGTTCGGCACGATCCAGTTGCCAGAATCCCAATGACAGCAAAAACCCGAACACTACCAGGGTTACCAGTGTCGGCCAACGGCTGGGGCTGAAATCCAGGCTGCCAATTTGCATGCCCGGAGAGTACGCAGCGCGTCTATAGGCTGCAAGCGAAAATCGCTATACCCGTATAAATCACCTATACTATACGGCCCTGATGCCCGCCTGAAACAGAAAGTGTTAATCAAGATTCTTATCATTGCAGCGCTTGTCGCAATCATTGCCAGTCTCGCCAGCGGCATGGTGTTTCTGGTCAAGGACAAAGGCGAGAGTCAGCGTACGGCCAAGGCACTGACGGTTCGAATCAGCCTGTCGGTGCTGCTGTTCGGCCTGCTGATGCTGGGCATATTCACCGGCCATATCAAACCGCACGGCATCTATTCTGCCGGTCATCCGGTCACCCAAACCGCAGCACAGCCGACGGAATAAAAAAAACGCCGCAACAGCGGCGCTTTTTCCTGCCCTGCCGTTGTCTGCTACAGCAGATAAACGAAGATAAACAGACCCAACCAGACCACGTCCACAAAGTGCCAGTACCAGGCAACAGCCTCAAAACCAAAATGGTGTTCCGGCGTAAAGTGGCCCTTCATGCACCGCAGGGTAATCAC
>JAUXDG010000054.1 GCA_030618475.1 Gammaproteobacteria bacterium
AAAATTTCCGCACCTTTTGTGCATGACCCGGTAAAAGCGAAAGAGTATGTATTTAAGCGACTAATATTAAGTTTCTTAACGGGTAATGGAGATTTACATCTGGAAAACCTTTCTGTCATCGAGCAGGAAGGGGAACGCTTTTTTTCCCCTGTGTATGACCCCACCCCAATGAGAGCTTATAAAATTCACGATATGTTATCGCCCATGCCGTTTGGTAATTATGGCGAATTCGCGACCAATGATGAAATGGTGGGATTTGACGACGCTATATTACGATTGCTGAAAAAATATAACATCAGCAAGCAAAAGGGCCGCGCCATTACTAAAGAATTACTGGATATAACCAAAGACTATCTGCAGCGTGTTAATGCACTATCAAATGTGACAGATGAATCTAAAAAGACACTTGAAACGGCTATCCTGTCTGTAAGAAAGAAACTGAAAATTTTTTAGTCGCACCATCGTCCTGACCCTGTAATTCCTCGCCCTGCGCCACCAACCTTTAAATTGTACGCAACACTCCAAACACGGTGAATTTCTCTCCATCCGGGTTGGTCACTCGCACTCCACACACACTGGGGGCCAGACCTGGCTCTACGCTTACGTCGACATTTATTGTAGTTCAATCAATAACATTAACTTGCTGAATGGTTACGCCTCCTCTGGCGCAGAGTCTAACTGTTAAAGCGCTGTCAAATCCCTGGCCAATGACGGTCAGTGTAACATTGCTGCCTGCGACAATCTGATTTGGACTGACGCTGGTAATTTCGAGATTGACATCACCGCCACTACCGTCAGTAGCCATAAACGACCCACCGTCAATCCTCCCGCAGTTGTGGTGCCGGATCCCGCTGCGCAGAACGCCAGGCCGGGTAGATGGCCGCCAGGCCGGCGGCCAGCAAACCCGTCAACAGCGTCTGCAGCAGCAGACCGCCATCCACGCTGAACGGCATGGTCCAGCCAAAGGCACGCCGCTGCACGGATTCGATCAATACCCAGGCCATGAGCAGACCGGTGGGAATCGCCACACTGGCGGCCAATAGCCCCATCAGCAGGGACTCGACACCGATAAGCCCGGCGATCTGGCCGCGCGTCAGGCCCAATGCCCTCAACACGGCATACTCCTTACCCCGTTCCAGCTGCAGCGCCATCAACGCGCTCAGCACGCCAATGAATGCCACGATCAGAGACAGAACGCGCAACACATCGGTGATGCGGAACGTCCGCTCGAATACGGCCATGGATTCATCGAGTATGGCGCGCGCCGGGGTGATGACAATGGCAAAACGCCCGGCAAGTTCACTGACGGCACGGCGCATGTCACCCGCATCGCCGTCACCGGCGAACAGCGCCAGAGTATGCACCGGCTGGTCGGGCCAGAACTGCCGGTAAACGGCCTCGTCCATGAAGATGCGGCCGTGTTCGCTGGCATAGTCCCGGAATACACCGGCCACGGTGAAGCCCACCGCTCTACCCGCCGCCGGCAGCTCCAGGCGTGCGCCCGGCTGCAGTCCGAGGTGATAAGCCAGCGGTTCGGAAACCAGCAACGCACCGGCATCGAAATCCTGCCATACCGAAGACGGCCCGCCGCCTGTCAGAGTGAAGCCCTGGCGCGACGCGGGCGCCAACTGCGCACCGATGACTTCCACTTGCCGCCCGGCCAACGGCAGCGTGCGCTCGCGGTAACGGCTGAACGCGGCTACCGCCGGCAGGCCGGAGACCGCCTCCACCACCGGCGCAGGCAGTGTTGCACCCTCGGCAAAGGCGTCGGCGGCCACATAGAGGTCTGCGCTCAGCAGGTCGCTCAACCAGCTGTTGACCCCAGCGCGCATGCTGTCCACCATGACACCGACACCGATGCTGGCCGACAGCGCCACCATCAGCGCGGCGACGGCGACGCCCAGGCGCGACAGATGCCGGTCCAGGTCGCGCACGCCCATCCGCCACAGACCGGACAAGGCACAGCGCTCCAGCAAACGGTGCAGCACGCGGATCACCAGCGGTGTCATCAGCGCCGCGCCCACCACCAGCATGAAAAGACCGGCGAAGCTCAGTATCACACCGCCGGGCAGGGCCAGGGCCAGCAGCAGACCGGCCAGCAGCATCGCCAATCCAACAGCCGCCCAGACTGGTATAGCACGCCGCGCCGACTGTTCCAGTGCGGCCCGGGACAGCGTCGTCAGTGCCGGCGTACGCGCCGCCTGCAACGCCGGAAGCAGTGTTGCCAGCAACGTCGCCAGCAGCCCCAGGACGGCGGCGGTGATCAACGCCGGCCACTGCAGATGCAGCGCCGTCACGCTGACGTTGTAGTACAGCTCACTGACAGTGGCCGCCACCAGCCGGGTCAGCCCCTGGCCCAGCCACACGCCGAGCAACATGCCAAGCGCGGTACCCGGTACTGCCACCAGCACGGCTTCCAGCATGATCAGGCCGAACAGTTCCCGCGGCGTCACGCCGATGGCACGCAGCCGCCCGAACAGTGTACGGCGCTGCACCATGGAAAAGGTCATGGCGTTGAATATGAGAAACATCCCGACCAGCAGGGCGAGCAGGCTCATGGCGGTCAGATTCAACTCGAAGGCCGCCGACAGACGGGTCACGCCCTGCGCCTGCTCGGCCACCGTCAGCAACTGCACATCGTGCGGGATGCGTTGCCTGACCCACTGCTCGCTACCGGCGTCCAGTATCAGATCGACATGACTGAGCCGGCCTGTCAGGCCCAGTATGGACTTGGCGGTAGCGATATCGACCAGCAGCAGATCCTGGCCGGCACTGCCCGGCTGCGCTTCGACACGCAGCACGCGCAGTGTCACCGGCCGACCCTGGTAAACAATGTCCAGCGTATCGCCTTCGCTGACAGCCAGCGCCCTGGCCGTGGCCTGGCCGAGCACCAGGGCGTCCGGCTGTGTCAGCCAGTCGCGGACGAACCCCCCAGCATCGGACAGACCGGCAAGCTGGCTGCGAAACGGCGCCTCGGCAAACAGGTCAAAGCCGACCAGCCGGTAACGTCCCTGGTGACCGGCAACCCGGACCCAGTCGCTCGCCACCGGCGCCATCGGCGGCCCGCCGGCTTCGCCTTGCAGGCGGACATACACCTCATCGGGAAGCGAAGCGCCGGGTACGACAAGCCGGTGGGTGGCTTTACCCTGCAGTTGTTGTGCGGACAGCCGGAAGGCTGCGCGCGCACCGCTGTTGGCCAGCTCCACCGCCAGCACCACTGCCACGCCCAGGGCGATACCGGTCAACGCCAGCAGCGCCTGCCAGCGATGGCGCAACAGGTAGCGCAGCCCGGCGCGTAACAGCAGGGGCGAGAATGACCCCATGGTGCTAACTCCTGTTTCTCACCACCAGCGACACAAAGGTCACACGGGAATTACATACCGTGCCTGATGAAATTTTCATAATTAACATTTAACCACTTGCTCCTTTGTGGCCTTCGTACTCTCTGTGGTCAAGGTCGTGAGAACTGCACACTAACTCGCTGCCAGGCATCCGTGACGCAGATGCAGAACACGGTCAGCGGCAGCGGCGACATGTACGCTGTGGGTGACCAGCAGCATGGTGGTGTGCTGTCGCCTGGCCAGGCCGGTCAACAGCTCGATAATGCGGCCGCCGCTGTCCTCGTCAAGGTTGCCGGTGGGTTCATCGGCCAGCAGCAAGGCGGGCCGGTGCGCCAGGGCGCGGGCAATGGCGGCACGTTGCTGTTCACCGCCGGACAGCGTCTCGGGATAACGCGGCGACAGGCCAGCCAGTCCGACTTCCTGCAACAGATCGGCGGCACGCTGTTGCGCGGCCGTATCGCCCTCGCCAAGCAGCTCCAGTGGCAGCGCGACGTTCTCACCCACCGTCAGGGTCGGAATAAGATTGAAGAACTGAAACACAAAGCCGACACGCCGGCGCCGCAACAGGGTGCGTTCGGGTTCCGCCAGAGCCGTTACCTCGACTCCGTCCAGACTCACGCTGCCACTGTCGGGACTGTCGATACCGCTGATCAGGTTGAGCAAGGTCGTTTTGCCGCTGCCACTGGCGCCCACCAGGGCCACCACTTCACCGCGCTCCACAGCGAAACTGAGCGCCTCGAAGACCACCTGTCTTGTGGCTCCAGAACAATACACCTTGGCCAGCTTGTCGACGCGTACCATGCTCACCAGTAAACCGCCGCCGCCTCGAAACACAATGAACTGACATGATACCCGCTGGATAACAGGAATGCCGAGCTTTGGCGCGATTGCTAGGGAACCCCATCGCAGTCAGGGGACCGCTCCACAGTGTCCCCTATTCGTAGCGCGAGGTGTTGAATTTCCGGCCGAACAACTCGTAGACCTCGTTCACCGTTCTCGGCTGGCAGACTTTCGGGTGAAAAATATTCTGATTGCTCCTGGCTGCTGCCGGAAACAGCTCTCCAGCGAAAGCATCGGGATTCTCGTGCAGTGCTTTCAGGAAGGAAATGGCGCCGGTGTGCCCCAGGAAGTGTGTCAAATACAAATCGGTACGGGCGGGTTCACGGTCAAAAGAAAATGTCAGTCTCTGCAGATTGTCCCTGACGGTTTCCGCCGCCATCATGGCCGACAGCCTGGGATTCATGCGAAGATCGAGCAGGTGCTGATACACCGCGGTATCACGGACCATCGGTCGTTGATAACCGGCGCGATTGACATAGAATTCAATCTTCGACGCATAGCCCCCCAGCCCGTATTTGTCGCCGTGCGACTTGATGGTGTTAAGCCAGGTACCGCGGGTAAACTGGTAAAGCCCCGTCGCGGATGACCCTTTGGCCTTGCTGACAGGATCGAAGTTGCTCTCGGCAGCGGCCAGTTCCATCAGGTAGGAGAAATCAACGCCGGTGCGCACACTGCTCAGGCGAATAGCCGCCACCACACCACGGTCGACATTGAACCTGTTGGCATCATTGTGGGCCAGTTTCGCATAGTTTTTTATAAGGGTGGCCAACTCGGCTGGGCCCGGCGCTTCCTCCAGGCCGGCGCCTGAAAGGTACAGGGACTGGAATTCGTCAAGCGCCTGCTCGGTACGTGCACCCTTGAAGCCGTCCGCTTCACCGAGATCGAAACCCAGTGTGAGCAGGTCCTGCTGCTGAGCCTTCACCAGCGGATCGAACAGGTGCCTGGTTTTGGCCGCCTGGGCGTCCTGCAGATACAGCGGTGGTCCCCATTGACGGTGGACAGCCGGCCCAGCTTTGACAAAGCGGGTCTTGCGCTTTCTGGTCTGCGGCGGCGGTTTTTTCTGCTTGCCGCTATCGCTGTCAGCGGTGGCTGCAGCTCCGCTGTCAGAGGCGTTGACATCCTCCTCCATGGCATCATCCTGCACAATCAATTGTGGCGGCCCCTGCATCGTGCTCTGTGCATTGCGGAATGTCGTGGCGCTCGCCAGCGCCCCCAATAGCAGGAAAGCAGCGGCTGTGGTCACTGTCCGGTTCAACGACCAGCAGAATCGACCGGCGGTGGGTGGGGTCTGCAGCGAAGACCGGCAGGCCTTTTCTTGCTGCTCGGTAGCCTCCAGTCGGGAATTCGCTGTTGCCAGTGAGGTTTCGAGCAGTTCCACCTGGCGGCACGCTGCATCGCGTTCGGATACAATATCCGCGATCTGTGTCTCCAGGCTGCTGAGTGCAGCACGGTGTTTATCTTCACGCTCTTTGGCCTGCGGCAGCGTATTTTGTGTTTTTCCTGCCAAGGCTTTCTGCCAATCATGTTTATCTGTACGCACTGCTCTACCCTCAGAAGCAGCTGCAAATTAATTTACAGCATAATTTGATTTTGTCCTCCGTGTTGGCGGGATCCCGTTCCCGCGCTCCATAGCCAGCGACAGCCATCTCAGGCAAATCCACCGGCAGCTAATCTCAATGCCTGTAAAGTTTAAAGCAATTTTCGTACTAGGTAATTATATTACCTGTTAATTCAACATGTTAATATATTTCTGAGCTGGAAACACATAATTAAACTGTTAAATTTGTCGACTTTTTTCTGGAATTTCTTACACAGAAGCGTGACACAGCGCACAAAAAACAGGGGCTCGGCAACGCCAAGCCCCTGTCTGGGGCGTATCAGGGACACCCACCCCACTAGAATCGTGGAGCGCGCGCTGCTACCTCACGCGGCCAGCACCATGAGCTCGACCCGCCGTTTTTCAGCGCGGCCCGCGTCAGTCTTGTTAGTAATGGGCATCGACTCGCAAGCGCCCACGTTCTCCATGTTGCTGGCAGCCACGCCAGCCCCGACCAGGGTAGTCGCACGCAGACTCGGCACGTTGCCCGGACAGCTCCTGCTGATTGACGAGGCTCCATGACAGATCATGGGCCGGGTTTTTCATCGCTCTCGTTCAAGAACAAATCTATCTCTGTCTCGATCTCCTCGCTCAGCTCACCCGCCTCGCCCTGCCCGGTTAACATCTGGCGAATTTCCCTCAGCTTTGTTTTCACCTTATTTGCGTTAGCCGGACCGACGCGGATCAGAGCCTTGCGCCCGGCGGAGAGCGTTTCCAGGTCGGGATCGGCATATTTATAGAGCACATGCGGACGCACCAGCCTGATCGGCCCGTCAACGACCGGGGCAGCCAGCAAATGGTCGATGACGTCGATCAGCCGATCGTTGAAATAGGCCGAGGGGTAACCCAGGTATTCGTAGGCCTCCTGGAACAGAGGGTAGTACTGCAGGTAGACAGCGATGAGCCTGTCATTATCCAGGCCCTCTATAAATCCAACGATGGGTGTATAGCGCTCGAAATTGTCCGGGCTCAAATACAGATCCTCACCCTGCCGTTGCACTGCAAAACGACCGCTGGTCGACCGGTTCACCCTGTACTTACTACGTGGCAACTGCTTGTGTGGCAGATTGTCGATGGTGACGACGAGGCGCCGGATAAAGCCGTCCATTCTGAACAAGGCTTCGAGCGAGCGCTCGGTGACAAAGGCGGCAATCGCCTCCTTCAACTGCGCATCGCTGTCGTCCAGCGCGGGCAAAGGATTCTCTTCCTCGCTCGTGTCTACCTGAATCGCCGGCTCCGGCCCAACCTCCTGCTGCGTCTGATCTTCGCGTTGCGGGGCAATCTCCGGGACCGGGTAACGAATCCTTGGCTCTTCCTCCTCAACGACCGGCGGCGGCTGGCCGGTCTCGGCAGGCGGCTCCAACGTCTCCGGTTCCGGTGCCTGCCGTTGCAGGTACGTGAAGGCGAGCACCGCCAGTATCGCTATAGCGACAGCCAAAGGTATGATTAATTTGTTCATGGGCATTGACAGCTGATTGAATCCAGGCACAAGCAGCTGCAAATGATAGCCGATTTAGGGTCTTCAAGGGGGCAGCAGTTCAAGGGGTCCAGTTCAAAGTTCAAGGGGTCAGAGTACTTGAAATCCTGTAGAAGTAATTCAGAGGATATTTCAAGTACTCTGACCCCTTGAACTGTGACCCCTTGAACTGGACCCCTTGAACTGCTGCGGTGGGAGAGTGAGAACTCCTGGTCCGTAGCACTCCTCAAGTTGATCTATCGCGCAGAAACTCGTGCAGAAACAGCGCGGTTTGCGAGCGTTTTACCGCTGTACGGCATTCCTGCGGCGTGCCCTGCACAAGGATACGCCCGCCACCCTCACCGCCTTCCGGGCCCAGGTCGATGATCCAGTCGGCTTCGGCGATCACATCGAGGTTGTGTTCGATAACGATGACGGTGTTACCGTCATCAACCAGACGCTGCAGCACGCCAATGAGTTTTTCGACGTCCGCCATGTGCAACCCGACAGTGGGCTCATCGAGAATGTAGAGCGTTGAAGACAAGTTTTTTGCTTTGGCAAGCTCGGTGACGAGCTTGATGCGCTGAGCCTCACCGCCACTCAAGGTGGGGCTGGGCTGACCAAGGGTGAGGTAGCCGAGACCGACATCGCAGAGCAGCTGAAGGCTGTGGTGAATTTTCGGATGGACGCGAAAGTAGTCGCTGGCGTCGCGCACGTTCATGGCCAACAGGTCACCGATACTCCTGCCCTTGTAGAGTACGCTGAGAGTTTCCGGGTTGTAGCGCGCGCCGTTGCAGGCTTCACACGGCACTTTGACGTCGGGCAAAAAACTCATCTCGACCTTTATCATGCCCTGTCCCTCACAGGCGTCACAGCGCCCACCTTTGACGTTGAAGGAAAAGCGACCGGCCCCGTAACCGCGGATGCGTGCTTCGGTGGTATTGGCGAACAGTTTTCGGATAGCGTCCATCACGCCGATATAGGTGGCAGGACAGGACCGCGGGGTTTTGCCGATCGGCGTCTGGTCCACTTCCAGTACGCGCCGCAGCTGTTGCCCGCCTTTGATGCCGCGGCAGCCGAGCATGGCGGCTTGCGTGGTTTTGCGCTTGCCCCTGGCCTGCAGCTGGCGCAGCAGGTTAGCGTGCAGCACGTCACGCACCAGCGTGCTCTTGCCGGAACCGGATACACCGGTGACGCAGGTCAGCCTTTGCAGGGGAAAACGCAGCGACAGGTTCTTCAGGTTGTGCAGGCGTGCGCCCTGGATTTCCAGATAAGGGTCGGCGCCCCTGCCTTTGAGTTTCACCGCCCTGCAGCGGAACAGGGGGTGGCGCAGCGGTGTGGCGAGAAAGCGGCCGGTGATGGAGTGCGATTGCCTGATGAGTTTGCCGAGCGGGCCGGCAGCGACCACTTCGCCACCGTTGACACCGGCACCGGGACCCA
Organism: Gammaproteobacteria bacterium; assembly: GCA_030618475.1. Lineage (GTDB taxonomy): Bacteria > Pseudomonadota > Gammaproteobacteria > DSM-19610 > DSM-19610 > Thiogranum. The sequence goes on from JAUXDG010000054.1 coordinate 8,675, forward strand.
GGTCGATGATGTGTTCGGCACGGCGGATGGTGTCTTCGTCGTGCTCCACCACCACGATGGTATTACCCTTGCCTTGCAGTCGTGCCAGCGTGTCGAGCAGCATCCGGTTGTCACGTGGGTGCAGGCCGATGGTGGGTTCGTCGAGGATGTAACACACACCGCGCAGATTGGAACCCAGTTGTGCGGCGAGCCGGATGCGTTGCGCTTCGCCGCCACTGAGGGTCGGCGCTGCACGATCCAGGGTGAGGTAAGCGAGACCGACGTCCTGCAGGAATTCAAGGCGGCTTCGCAGTTCCGGCAGGATGTCACGGGCAATCTCCGCGTCACGGCCTTTGAGTCTGAGGCCGTTGAACAGGCGACCGGCGGCTTGCACGGTGAGGGCGGTATAGTCGGCGATGGACAGCTTCCTGTAACGCACGGCGAGTGCTTCGGGCTTGAGACGCTGGCCGTCACAGCCGGGGCACGGCGGGGTTTCCCCTTCCCAGCCGTCGGTCCAGCAGGTTTCCTCGCCGCTTTGTTGTTCGTCAAAGCCGGATAACTGCAGGCCGGTGCCGAAACAGTCCGCGCACCAGCCGTGTCTGGAATTGTAGGAGAACAGGCGCGGGTCCAGTTCTGCGAAACTGCGCTCACAGGCCGGGCAGGCACGCCGGGTAGAAAAGGTGGTTTCCTTGCCTCTCCCCGCCACCCTTGCGATAGCCACACCCTTGCCGAAATCGAGGGTACGCTGTAACAGGCTGCGCAGGCCGGTTTCGTTTTTTGTCGTAACACGCATGCTGCCGAGCGGCAGTTCGATGTTGTGTTCCTGATAACGGTCCAGGCGCGGCCAGTTGTCGGTCGCCAGTCGTTCACCGTCGACACGCAGCTGCCGGAAGCCTTTGCCCGCGGCCCACCTGGCCAGGTCGGTGTAATAGCCTTTGCGCGCCACGACCAGGGGGGCCAGCAGCTCGATATCGCGGTTGCGGTAGGCCTTGAACAACTGGGCGATGATGGATTCACTGGTCTGAGGCTCGACCGGCACCCCACAGTCCGGACAGTATTGGGTAGCAAGTTTGACGAACAGCAGGCGCAGGAAGTGATACACCTCGGTCAGTGTTGCCACCGTGCTCTTGCGCCCGCCGCGGCTGGTACGTTGTTCAATGGCCACGGTCGGCGGGATGCCGAAGATGGCGTCGACGTCGGCACGCGAGGCGGGTTGCACGAACTGGCGCGCGTAGGCGTTAAGCGACTCAAGGTAACGGCGCTGGCCCTCATTGAAGAGGATGTCGAAGGCGACCGTGCTTTTGCCGGAACCGGACACGCCGGTGATAACGGTGAACTTCCCTCTCGGGATGTCGAGTGTGACGTTTTTCAGGTTGTGTTCGCGGGCGTGGAGGATTTCGATGACAGCCTTGGCAGGACGGGCTTTAGCCTGTCCTGCCAAGGCCTGCTTTTTGACGGGGACGAGGTCTGTCGCCTTTTTTATCGACTCGAGTTGCAACTGATAGCCTCGTAACGCCGCACCCGTATGACTTGTTGAATGTTTCGCAATGTCGCCCGGCGTACCTTCGCAGACAATCCCGCCGCCGGCATCCCCGCCTTCGGGCCCCATGTCGATGACCCAGCCGGCAGCGCTGATCACGTCCAGATTATGTTCGATGACGATCAGTGAATGACCTTGGTCGATCAATCGCCGGAAAGCGTTGAGCAGCTTGCGGATGTCGTCGAAGTGCAGTCCCGTGGTGGGTTCGTCGAACAGGAACAGGGTTGAGCCTGATTGTTTTTTCTTTCCGCTTCTGGCCAGGTGCCCGGCCAGTTTGAGGCGTTGTGCTTCACCGCCACTCAAGCTGGGCACCGGCTGACCGAGGGTTAAATAATCGAGGCCGACAGCTGCCAATGGTTCCAGGGCACGCTGCACCGATGCATGATCGGCGAAAAATGCCAGCGCCTCGTTGACCGTCATGTTCAGCACATCGGCAACCGATTTGCCGTCCAGTGTGATCTCCAGCACTTCCGGCCGGTAACGCCTGCCGTCGCAGTCCGGGCAACGCAGATAGACATCGCTCAGAAACTGCATCTCCACGTGTTCGAAACCGTTACCTCCGCAGCCGGGGCAGCGTCCGGTGCCGGTGTTGAAGCTGAAGGTACTGGCTTTGTAAGCACGCGCCCTCGACTCAGGTTCGGCGGCAAACAGTTCACGGATGCTGTTCCAGGCACCGACATAACTGGCCGGGTTGGAGCGCGTGGTCTTGCCGATGGGCGACTGGTCGACCGATACGACATCATCAATGCTGTCATGTCCGCGGATGGCTTTGTGCGCACCCGCTTTTTCCACCGGTTTTCCTTTGAGCTTGCACAGGGCCTTGTAAAGCACATCCTGTATCAGGGTGGACTTGCCGGAACCGCTGACGCCGGTGATGCAGACCAGCTGCCCGAGTGGCAGTTTGACATCGATGGATTTGAGGTTATGTTGGCAGGCACCGCGGATTTCAACACAGGAGGCATCGGGGTCAGACTGGTCTGCCCCCGATGCCTTTGCAACGATTTTATCACCACGCAGGTATTGCGCAGTCAGCGACGCCTTGCATCGCATCAACTGTCTCGGGGTGCCGAAAAACACCTGTTGCCCGCCGCGTTCGCCGGGCCCGGGCCCCATATCGAGAATGCGGTCAGCGGCGAGCATGATTTGTGGATCGTGTTCGACCACCAGCAATGAATTGCCGGCACTGCGCAAACGCTGCAGTACGCCGATGACGCGTTGCATATCGCGCGGGTGCAGGCCGATGCTGGGTTCGTCCAGCACGAACAGCGTATTGACCAGCGAGGTGCCGAGCGAGGTGGTCAGGTTGATACGCTGCACTTCACCGCCGCTCAAAGTACGTGACTGGCGATCGAGTGTTAAGTAGCCCAGGCCGACGTCGACAAGGTATTTTATGCGTGAACGGATTTCGGCGAGTAACAGGCCGGTGGCTTCATCCAGCGGCCCGGGCAACTCGAGCGTTTCGAAAAACCGTGCACCGCGTTCGATGGGCAACTGCATGACATCGTGAATCGTCAAACCCGGCAGTCGCTGCCAGGTTTTATCAGCCAGCGCCAGACCTGCCGGTTTGAAGCGCTGCGTGGCGCCCAACACCCCATCAACGTTGGCCTTGTTGCCAAGCCGCCACAGCAATGCCTGCGCTTTCAGGCGCGCACCGCGACACGCCGGGCATAGGTCGTAGCAGCGGTAACGCGATAGCAACACACGAATGTGCATCTTGTAGGCCTTGCTCTCCAGCCACTCGAAGAAGCCCCGCACACCGTACCAGAGGCCGTCTTCCCAGTTGCCCTCGCCTTCCAGCACCCACAGTTGCTGTGTTTTGTTGAGTCGCTTCCAGGGCAAGTCGGTGGGAATGCCGCGTTTGCCGGCAAAGCGCCTCAGGTCAGCCTGACATTGCCGGTAGGATTCGGTCTGCCAGGGCTTCACCGCGCCGTCGGCGATGCTTTTGTTTTCATCCGGCACCACCAGGCCGTAGTCGATACCCTGTGTTCTCCCGAAGCCGCGACAGGTCTCGCAGGCGCCGATGGGTGAGTTGAAGGAAAAGTGATTCGGCGTTGTGTCGTGATAATGGATATCACAGTCAGCACAGTGCAGGTCGCTGGAGAAACGCCAGCCTTCACTGACCTTGCCGTTAGCGTCCAGCGCGTACACCGTTAGCCGTCCCTGACCGTGCCTGAGCGCCGCTTCCAGCGCTTCGACGATTCGCTGACGTCGCCCGGCGGTTAAACGCACCCGGTCCTGAATGACCTCCAGCCGTTTGTCCCGTCGTCTATGAACTCTGGTGTAACCCTGCTGGGCGAGTAAGGCTTCGATTTCGTCATCCGTGAAGTTATCCGGCACTTCGACAGCGAAGCTGATCAGGGCACGCGGCGCGTTTTCGCCGACGCGGCCGAACAGCGCATCGACAATGCTGTCCGGCGTATCGCGCCGCACCGGCTCGCCACAGCCGCGGCAATAAAGACGGGTAGCGCGCGCGAACAACAGTTTCAGATGATCGTTGAGCTCGGTCATGGTGCCGACCGTGGAGCGTGAGGTTCGCACCGGGTTGGTCTGGTCGATGGCGATGGCCGGCGGAATACCGTCGATACGATCGACGCGCGGCGCATCCATGCGATCCAGAAACTGACGCGCATAGGGCGAGAAAGTCTCGACGTAACGGCGCTGACCTTCTGCATACACGGTGTCGAAAGCCAGCGAAGATTTTCCCGACCCACTGACACCGGTGATCACGATCAGTTCGTTCAGCGGCAGATCGATGTCAAGATTTTTCAGGTTGTTCTGGCGGGCGCCGCGAACGCGTAGTAATTCCCTGGCCACGATAGAATCGATCCGCTTGCTGCTCCTGCTGACACGGGCAATATTACCGGATCAGCCGCTGTCAGTCAGTGGGATCGTACTGTGGCGGGACAATAAAATCGTTGGCATGAGCGGCAAGAATTTGACGAATTCGTTTTAGCAGGCTCGTTCCACACTGAAACATCCAGGAGCCTGTCCGAGAATAGCGATCGTAGCGAGGGCAAGACTGGTTGAGTCAGATTTCTTGATCATTTGAGGCGAACAGGTCGCTCCCGGCATCCTGCCTCCCGCGACACTTGTACATCCTTGTACATCGTGGACCTATTCAACGAAAATGATCGGGAAATCTGGC
>JAUXDG010000025.1 GCA_030618475.1 Gammaproteobacteria bacterium
TTTTCAATTAATATAGTTTACAGCAATTATATTGTATACCCTTAAATAATGGTTATCTATAATTATATGGGCGAAGGGTGGTAAAGATGCCCCTCCTGCTGTGAAGTCAGCGACTTACACAGCGAACATAAAAGGGATAGGTAAAAACGCCGGATTCGGAGTATAATTTCCGACCTTTTCACTTGGTTATAGCCGTGGATTTCAACCGTAATTTCGCAGTTATTGTGGTGGGCGGCGGTCATGCAGGAACCGAGGCAGCGCTGGCTGCTGCGCGCACCGGTGCTGACACCCTGCTGCTGACCCATAACATCGAAACCCTGGGACAGATGAGTTGTAACCCGGCCATCGGCGGTATCGGCAAGGGACATCTGGTCAAGGAGATCGACGCCATGGGTGGTGCAATGGGCCAGGCAGCCGATCACGCAGGTATCCAGTTCCGGCGTCTGAACGCCAGCAAAGGTCCCGCGGTAAGAGCCACCCGTTGCCAGGCGGACCGGCAGCTCTACAAGCAGTCTATTCGTTCAAAGCTCGAAAACCAGCCACAGCTGTCGTTGTTCCAGCAAGCCGTTGATGACCTGATAGTCGAGGATGGTCAGGTCAGAGGCGTTGTCACCCAGATGGGGCTGCGTTTTTTCGCTGACAGTGTCGTATTGGCGGTCGGCACTTTTCTCGGTGGGCGGATTCATATCGGACTGTCGAACTATGACGGAGGCAGGGCCGGTGATCCGCCAGCCAATGCCCTGGCGCGACGCTTACGCGAATCGCCCTTCCGGGTTGAGCGACTGAAGACTGGAACCCCGCCGCGTATCGATGGCCGCAGTCTTGATTACAGCAAGCTGCGGGAGCAGCCGGGTGACGATCCCGTTCCCAGCTTTTCCTTTCTGGCTACCGGCCGGGAACACCCGCGACAGATTTGCTGTTACCTGACTGCGACCACCGAGCGCAGCCACGATATCATTCGTCGCGGGCTGGATCGTTCACCCATGTATTCAGGTCTGATAGAGGGTGTCGGACCACGCTACTGCCCTTCCATCGAAGACAAGGTGGTGCGTTTTTCCGACAAGGGCTCGCACCAGATTTTTGTTGAGCCCGAAGGACTGAGTACCCACGAGATTTATCCCAATGGCATTTCCACCAGCCTGCCGTTTGATGTGCAGAACGACCTGGTGCATTCCGTGCCCGGATTTGAAAATGCCCATATCACCCGACCAGGTTATGCCATTGAGTATGATTTTTTTGATCCGCGTGACCTGAAGGCATCGCTGGAAACCAGATTTATTGCCGGACTGTTTTTTGCCGGACAGATCAATGGCACAACCGGCTACGAGGAAGCCGCAGCACAGGGGTTGATGGCCGGGCTCAATGCAGCACTCAGGGCCAAAGGTGAAGACAGCTGGAGTCCGCGCCGTGACCAGGCCTATATGGGTGTGATGATAGATGACCTGATTACCCGCGGCACCACTGAACCCTACCGGATGTTTACCAGTCGCGCTGAATACCGCCTGCTGCTGCGCGAAGATAATGCCGACTTGCGGCTTACCGAAATCGGCTATCGCCTCGGCCTGGTTGATAATGCACGCTGGCAGCGCTTTTCCGACAAGCGGGAAGCCATACAACAGGAACAGCAACGCCTGCACACGCTTTGGGTCAGGCCGGAAACGCCGGCGTCGCGGCAGCTGGCGTTACGTCACGGCGAAGTGCTCAACAGCGAGCAGAGAGTCGCGGACCTGTTGCGACGACCGGCATTGAATTATACCGGCCTGATGCAGCTGGAAGGACTTGGCCCGGGTGTCGAAGATGCCAAGATCGCCGAACAGGTGGAAATCCAGGCCAGGTATTACGGCTATATCGAACGCCAGCAGGAAGAAATCGAACGCCAGCGGCGTAACGAGCATAAAGTCCTGCCGGCGGATTTTGATTACCATCGGGTGAAAGGATTGTCCTCGGAAGTCAGAGAAAAATTGATCGCAACGTGCCCGGAGACCCTCGGACAGGCCGCCAGAATTCCCGGCGTAACACCGGCGGCCATCTCGCTGCTGTTGGTTCATCTGAAGAAAGCCGGCCTGTCCCGCAAAACGGCTTGACCAAGGCGCGCCAGAACATGAATCGTTCGATGCGCAGAAGCCGCAGGATTTTTGGCAGACGGAGATTTTTTATCAGAAAGGCATGCATTTGACGCCGCTGCAACAGGAAATTCAGCAGGGCTGTACAGCCCTGCAAATCGACGTGACCGACACAGCTGCCGAAAAGCTTGCCGGATTCATCGGCTTACTGGAAAAATGGAATCGGGTTTACAATCTCACGGCGGTGCGTGATCCGCAGGCCATGGTGGTACGTCATATCCTTGACAGCCTGGTTGTATTGCCGTTCCTGACAGACGGAAGTCTGCTGGATGTCGGTACCGGAGCCGGCCTGCCCGGTCTGCCGATTGCCATAGCCAGACCGGGGTTGCCCGTTACCCTGCTTGATGCCAATGGCAAAAAGCTGCGTTTTGTGCGTCAGGCGGTGTTTGAGCTGGGGCTGAGCAACGTTGAAGTTGCACAGAGTCGCATGCAGGAGTATCAGCCGGCGCGGTCATTTGATATGGTAATCAGCAGAGCGGTAGCGAACCTGAGCGAGCTTTACCGGCAGACTGCCCGCCTGGTCAGTCCCGGCGGCCGCATTTTATTTATGAAAGGCAGCCTGCACGCAGAGGAAATACAGGAACTGGAACCGGGCCGAGAAACGTTGCATATTGAACGCTTGAAAATACCCGGCTTGAAGGCCGAGCGTCATCTGCTCTGGATCGAAAAAATATTGGAGTCTTCCACCGAAACATGAGTCGCGTTATAGCCATTACCAATCAGAAAGGTGGCGTGGGTAAAACCACGACCTGCGTTAATCTGGCTGCATCACTGGCGGCAACCCGCCGCAAGGTTTTGCTGGTCGACCTGGACCCGCAAGGTAACGCCACCATGGGCAGCGGCGTAAACAAGCACGAGCTGGAACTGGGCGGTTACCATCTGTTGCTGGAAGAGACTCCGATCGGAGATATCATTGTCGATGCAGGCGCGGCGGGTTATAAGCTGTTGCCTGGAAACAGCGACCTGACCGCAGCGGAAGTCCAGCTCATGCAGCTCGACGAACGCGAAACCCGCCTGGACAGGCGTCTGCAACCGGTTGTCGGCCATTATGACTATGTTCTGATTGACTGCCCCCCGTCGCTCAATATGCTGACGCTGAATGCACTGACGGCGGCCGACGCCGTATTCATTCCCATTCAGTGCGAATACTATGCGCTGGAAGGCTTGAGTGCCCTGATGGAAACGGTGCGGCAGATACGCGACGTGGTCAATCCGCGGCTCGAAATCGAGGGTCTGTTGCGCACCATGTTCGATGCGCGTAACAATCTCGCCAATGAGGTTTCCCAGCAGCTGGTGGAACATTTTGGCGAAAAGGTGTACCGAACCATCATCCCGCGTAATGTCAGGCTGGCCGAGGCGCCCAGTTATGGCACGCCGATAATCAAGTACGACAAGGCCTCACGTGGCGCGATAGCGTATCTGGCGCTGGCCGCCGAGCTGGTCCGTCGGGAGCGCGAAGCCGCCGCGCAGTCTGATGAACGGCGGGCAGAAGCTTGAATCGCGAGCTGCGTAGCAGCGGCCTCGTGGCCGCGATAGCCGTGCAGCTTGTTTTATTTTTAAAGGTACAGACATAATTTGACTATGGCAGCCAAAAAACGAGGATTAGGCCGCGGGCTCGATGCCCTGCTCGGACCGGCAAAAGTGCAGGCGAGACCGGTGGAACCGGTAACAGCGCCTCCAGCCGAGGATGTGGGCCGTGTGGACGGCGAATTGCGCACCCTGGGCGTGGAGCAGCTGCAGCGTGGCAAATACCAGCCACGTATCGACATGCACAACGAAAGCCTGGAGGATCTGGCCGATTCCATTCGTGCCCAGGGGGTGGTACAGCCCATTCTTGTGCGACCGATCGACGGCTCTCACTACGAAATCATTGCCGGTGAGCGCCGTTGGCGTGCGGCCCAACTGGCTGATCTCCAGGATGTGCCGGTGATGGTGCGGGAGATGGACGATCGAACCACCATCGCTGTTGCTCTGATCGAGAATATCCAGCGTGAAAATCTGAATCCGCTCGAAGAAGCGCATGCTCTGCAGCGGCTGATTGATGAATTTGAAATGACTCACCAGCAGGCGGCCGAAGCCGTTGGCCGCTCGCGCACTGCGGTTTCCAATCTGCTGCGTTTGCTGGAACTTGGCGAGGTCGTTACCGGCATGGTGCAACGTGGCGAACTGGAAATGGGGCATGCCCGGGCGCTGCTGGCGCTGAATGGTGGCAAGCAGGCGGAAGCTGCCCACCATGTTGTCAAGCACGGTCTTTCCGTGCGTGCCACGGAACAGTTGGTCAAGAAATTGATTAGCGAAGCCAACCATCCAGAGAGCAAAGTTCAAACCCGGCGCCGCGACCCCGATCTGGTCATCCTTGAGCAGGATCTTTCGGATCGTATTGGTGCCCCGGTCGCAGTGCAGGCCAATCCGAAAGGTAAAGGCAAGCTGGTGATCAGCTACAACAGCCTGGATGAACTCGATGGTATCCTGGCACATATCCAATAGGGAAAACCCGAATATCTATAAAGGAATATAAGCGGTTGACCCCACCCAGCGACGGTCCTTATAATCGCTGCCGACTCATACCGGTGAAATCGGTGGCGGTAACATAGAACCTGGGACCAGGGGCAGGATTGAGCCTTAGCACCGATGGATAGCGGGATCCGCAGGCTGCTGTTGTTCCAGTGTTCGCTGGTTGCGGCCACGGCAGCAGTATTTCTTGTCATCTTTGAGACGTTTTCCGCCGTGTCAGTGTGTTACGGCGGTTGTATGGCGGCCGTGAATGCCTTGCTGCTGGCCAGGTGTGCACATCGGGACGTGAAAGCGCCGGATCGCTCGCCACAGCAGAGTCTGGCCGCTGTGTACCTGTGTGTCGTGCAGCGCTTCCTGTTGGCAGCCCTGTTGTTCGCTTTAGGTCTGGGCTTGCTGAAACTGAAACCGCTGGCGTTGCTGAGCGGTTTTATCGCCGGCCAGCTTGTGATGGTAATTATGGAAACCCGACGGTTAAAAAAGAACTAGATCAATGTCTGCAGCACCAGAAACTTCAGCCGAATATATCGAGCACCATTTGACGAACCTGACCTACGGTCAGCACGCAGACGGTCACTGGGGATTTGCACACAGTGCCGGGGAAGCGGCTGACATGGGTTTCTGGGCCATCAACGTGGACAGCATGCTGTTTTCCATTGGCCTGGGCGTGTTGTTTCTATGGAGTTTCCGCAAGGCCGCCAGGACCGCGACCACCGACGTTCCGGGTGCCTGGCAGAATTTTGTCGAGTGGGTGGTCGAGTTCATTGACGAAAGCGTGCGTGGTTCCTTCAGCGGTAAGAATCCGCTGGTTGCACCACTGGCCCTGACCATTTTCATCTGGATCTTCATGATCAACGCTATGGACCTGATAGCCGTTGACTGGCTGCCCTGGCTGGCGGGTCTGATGGGTGTCGGTCACCTCAAAGTGGTGTCCTCCGCCGATCCGAACGTCACCTTCGGCATGTCACTGACGGTGTTCGCACTGGTGTTGAACTACAGCGTAAAAATAAAAGGTCTGGGTGGCTTTTTCGGTGAACTGGCTTTTCAGCCGTTCCCGAAATGGATGGCGCCGATCAACCTGCTGCTGGAAGGCGTTACCCTGATTTCCAAACCGCTTTCACTGTCGCTGCGACTGTTCGGCAACATGTACGCCGGTGAAATGATCTTTATCCTGATTGCCTTGATGTACGGTGGCAGTATCGCAATGGGTGCCTTGGGTGGCCTGCTGCAGCTCGGCTGGGCAATCTTCCATATCCTTATCATCACCCTGCAGGCCTTCATCTTCATGACACTGACCATCGTCTATCTGGATATGGCGAGCCAGGAACATCACTGATAACGACAGCTTTTAACTACTGAACTTAGACATTTAGGAGACAAACATGGAAAACGCTCTGCTCTACATTGCCGGCGGCCTGATGATGGGGCTGGGTGCCCTCGGTGCCGCGGTCGGCATCGGTATCCTGGGTGGCCGCTTCCTGGAAGGCGCTGCACGTCAGCCGGAATTGATCCCGATGCTGCGTACCCAGTTCTTCATCGTCATGGGTCTGGTTGACGCCGTACCGATGATCGCCGTTGGTATTGCCATGTACGTCATGTTCGCAGTTGTCGGCGGCTGATAGCTGCACGGGGTGCAACAATGAATTTCAACGCAACACTGATCGGGCAAAGCATCACTTTTATCATATTCGTGTGGTTCTGCATGAGATTCGTGTGGCCACCGATCATGCTCGCGCTACAACAGCGCAAGGAGAGAGTCGCTGAAGGCCTGGCTGCGGGAGAAAGAGGCAAACACGAACTGGAGCTGGCGCGCAAGAAAGCGCTGGAGACCCTGCACGAGGCCAAGCAGCAGGCCGCTGAAGTTATCAGTCGGGCGGAAAAACGCGGTGCTGAAATCGTCGAAGAGGCGAAGAACGAGGCTGTCGAGGAGGGTGGTCGTGTCAAGGCAGCTGCCCTGGTGGCGATTGAGCAGGAGGTCAACCGCGCCAAGGAAACGCTGCGTGGCCAGGTGGTGGAAATAGCGACCGCCGGTGCCGGACGTATTCTCAAGCGTGAACTGGATGCGACTGCCAACGACGAGCTGATAAAAGACCTGGTCGCCCAGATCTAGGTAACGGCCATGACGGAAAAAAGCACGCAGGACATCACGCAACTGGAAGGTGACGCGGAGTTGGCGCGCCCCTACGCACGGGCTGTATTTGAACTGGCCAAAGACAAGGATCAATTGCAGAGTTGGAGCGACAGGCTGGTGTTGATGGCGGCGGTGGTCAGTGACGACAGCATGCGTTCGTTGCTGGACAACCCAGGTCTGGGTCGAAGCGATGCCGGTGCTCTGGTGATCCGTGCCTGTGGCGAAGATATTGAAGAAGGCGCAGCCAATCTGCTCAACATACTGGCGGAAAACGGCCGTCTCGCTCAGTTGCCCATGATCGCGGCTCTCTACAACCAGCTCCGTGACGACGCGGAAGGCCTGCTGGAAGCTGAAGTGATTTCTGCCCAGCCACTGAGTGAAGAGCAAAAGTCCGCAATTGCCGGTGCGCTGAAACGGCGGCTGGGCCGCGATATACAACTGAATTGTTCTGTGAATAAAGACCTGGTGGGTGGTGCAGTGATCCACGCAGGCGACCTCGTCATTGACGGGTCTGCTGTGGAACATCTTCGCCAGCTTTCCAGCGCCCTGGTGCATTGACATCAGGACGAACTAGAGGACGCAAGTAATGCAACTGAATCCATCCGAAATCAGCGATCTGATCAAGAAGCGCATCGAGGGCTTTGAAGCCACGTCCGAAGCGCGCAGTGAAGGTACCATAGTCAGCCTCACCGACGGTATCACCCGTATTCACGGCCTGGCGGATGCCATGCAGGGTGAGATGCTCGACTTTGGCAATGAGCTGTATGGATTGGCGCTGAACCTGGAGCGGGATTCTGTCGGTGCTGTTATTCTGGGCGACTACAAGAATGTTTCCGAGGGTGGCAAGGTCAAGTGTACCGGCCGCATCCTGGAAGTGCCGGTCGGCGAATCCCTGCTGGGCCGCGTGGTGGATTCCCTGGGCAGTCCCATCGACGGCAAGGGTCCGATCGATGCGAAGCTCACTTCAGCGATTGAAAAGATCGCCCCCGGTGTTATCGAACGGCAGTCGGTCGACCAGCCGGTACAGACCGGGCTGAAATCGATCGACGCCATGGTGCCGCTCGGTCGCGGTCAACGTGAGCTGATTATAGGTGACCGGCAGACCGGCAAGACCGCTGTTGCCATCGACGCCATCATCAACCAGAAAGGCGCCGGGATTACGTGCATCTACGTCGCGATCGGCCAGAAGAACTCCTCGGTGGCCTCGGTGGTGCACAAGCTGGAAGAACACGGCGCCATGCAACACACCATTGTAGTGTCCGCGGGCGCCTCCGATTCCGCTGCCATGCAGTACATCGCGCCGTACGCCGGATGCGCCATGGGCGAATATTTCCGCGATCGCGGTGAAGACGCGCTCATTATCTATGATGATCTGACCAAGCAGGCCTGGGCGTATCGCCAGGTCTCGCTGTTGCTGCGTCGCCCGCCGGGTCGCGAAGCCTATCCGGGTGATGTATTTTACTTGCATTCCAGACTGCTGGAGCGAGCGGCGCGCGTTAATGAACACTATGTCGAGAAATTCACCAACGGTGAGGTCAAGGGAAAAACGGGTTCCCTGACGGCGCTGCCTATTATCGAAACCCAGGCCGGTGACGTGTCGGCTTTTGTGCCTACCAACGTGATCTCCATTACTGACGGTCAGATCTTCCTCGAATCGGACCTGTTCAATGCCGGTATCCGTCCCGCTATCAATGCCGGTCTTTCGGTGTCACGTGTCGGTGGCGCTGCGCAGACACAGATGATCAAGAAGCTGGGTGGCGGTATACGCCTGGCGCTGGCGCAATATCGCGAGCTGGCGGCATTCGCCCAGTTTGCATCAGACCTTGACGAAGCCACACGCAAACAGCTGGAACGTGGCACGCGCGTGACCGAATTGATGAAGCAGGCCCAATACACACCGTTGTCTGTGGCCGAAATGGCGCTGTCGCTGTTTGCCGCCAATGAAGGCTACCTGGACGACGTTGAAGTCAACAAGGTGGTGGCTTTCGAAGCTGCGCTGCTGTCCCATTTACGCTCCGGCTACGCGAGTGATAGTGACGCTATCAACAGCAATCCGGTGTATGACGATGAAGCGGAAGCCAAGCTTCGCAGCATAGTTGAAGACTTTGTGGCTCACGGAGCCTATTGATTTACCCCTGCAGGGGCGCTGTCCTTCAGCGCGATAATCACGCTCGAGGCGAGCGCTCCTGCTGGTGGAATGCATACTGGTAAACAGGATTAGGGATATTCAATGGCTGGCGCGAAAGAAGTACGCACGCAGATAAAGAGTATCGGCAACACGCAGAAAATCACCAAAGCCATGGAAATGGTGGCGGCGAGTAAAATGCGTAGAGCGCAGGAACGTATGCGGGCCTCCCGGCCCTATGCGGAAAAAATACGCAGTGTGGTTTCCCACATGGGTAAGGCACATCCGGAATACAAGCACCCCTACCTGATCGAACGCGAAGCCCGGCGGGTCGGTCTGATCATCATTTCCACGGATCGCGGACTGTGCGGTGGTTTGAATACCAACCTGTTCAAGGCCGCTATCGCTGCGATGAAAGAGTGGCAGGGGCAGAAGCTGGAAATTGAACTCGCCGTCATCGGTACCAAAGCGATGGGTTTCTTCAAACGGCTCGGTGGCAACGTGGTGTCGGAAAACTCTCACCTCGGTGATACCCCCAAGGTCGAGGAGCTGATCGGTTCCGTGAAAGTGATGCTGGATGCCTACGATGAAGGCCAGATTGACCGCCTGTATCTGGCGAATAATGTGTTTGTCAATACCATGACGCAAGAGCCCACTGTAGACCAGTTGTTGCCGGTCAGCGGTGATGAGCAGGACAAGCACCTGAGACATCACTGGGATTATATCTACGAGCCGGATGCCAAGGAGGTCATGGATGGTCTGCTGATGCGCTACATCGAGTCGCTGGTCTACCAGGGTCTGGTGGAAAACATCGCCTGTGAAATGGCTGCACGCATGGTCGCCATGAAAGCCGCATCCGACAATGCCGGCACCCTGATCGACGAACTGCAACTGATCTACAACAAGGCGCGCCAGGCGGCAATCACCCAGGAGCTGACGGAAATTGTCGGCGGTGCCGCGGCGGTTTAAAAAACAGAATTTAGCTTAATGAGGGCTTATTCATGAGTTCCGGAAATATTGTTGAAATCATCGGCGCCGTGGTCGACGTGGAGTTTCCGCGTGACTCGATTCCAAGGATCTACGACGCACTGCTGGTGGAAGAAGCCGGCCTCACACTGGAAGTCCAGCAACAGCTGGGAGACGGTATTGTTCGTTGTATCGCCATGGGTTCCACCGACGGTGTGAAGCGCGGTGTTGACGTCACCGATAGCGGCGCACCGATTTCGGTGCCGGTCGGTCAGGGCACCCTGGGTCGCATCATGGATGTGCTGGGTAATCCGGTTGACGAGGCCGGTCCGGTCAATGCCGACAAGCGGATGCCGATACACCGCGCGCCGCCGACTTATGAGGAACAGTCGGCCAGCCTGGAAATTCTCGAAACCGGTATCAAGGTTATCGACCTGATCATGCCCATCGCAAAAGGCGGCAAGATCGGCCTGTTCGGCGGCGCCGGCGTGGGCAAGACCGTGACCCTGATGGAACTAATCCGTAATATCGCCATGGAGGCCTCCGGTTACTCGGTGTTTGCCGGTGTCGGTGAACGTACCCGTGAAGGTAATGATTTCTACCACGAGATGAAGGAAGCCAACGTGCTCGACAAGGTGGCATTGGTCTACGGGCAGATGAACGAGCCACCCGGCAACCGCCTGCGCGTGGCGCTATCGGGCCTGACCATTGCGGAGAATTTCCGTGACGAGGGCCGGGACGTGCTGATGTTCATCGATAACATCTACCGTTACACGCTGGCGGGTACCGAAGTCTCGGCATTGCTGGGACGCATGCCTTCGGCGGTGGGTTATCAGCCGACACTGGCTCAGGAAATGGGTGTGCTGCAGGAACGCATTACGTCCACCAAGACTGGTTCCATCACCTCCGTCCAGGCGGTGTACGTGCCCGCCGATGACTTGACGGACCCGTCACCGGCAACCACTTTCGCCCACCTGGATGCAACCCTGGTGTTGTCACGACAAGTGGCCGAGCTGGGTATCTATCCGGCGGTGGATCCGCTGGATTCCACATCCCGTCAGCTGGACCCGCTGGTTGTGGGTAACGAACATTACGACACAGCCCGCGCCGTGCAGGGCATCCTGCAGCGCTACACGGAATTGCGCGATATCATCGCCATTCTGGGCATGGATGAACTCTCGGAAGAGGATAAACAGGTTGTAGCCCGCGCCCGTAAAATACAGCGTTTCCTGTCGCAGCCCTTCTTCGTGGCGGAAACCTTCACCGGTGCCGAGGGTAAATACGTTTCCCTGAAGGATAGCATCACCGCTTTCAAGGGTATCATTAACGGTGATTACGATGATCTGCCGGAACAGGCATTCTACATGGTTGGCACCATCGACGAGGCTGTCGAAAAAGCCAAATCCTTGTAACGTGAATTGAGGTCCCTGTTCTATGTCCATGACCATCCACATTGATATCGTCAGCGCGGAAAGTGAGATTTTCTCCGGTACCGCCAACATGGTGTTCGCGCCGGCGGAAATGGGTGAAGTCGGCATTGCTCCGCGGCATACACCGTTACTCACGCGATTAAAGCCGGGCGAAGTCCGTGTGCAGATGGAGGGCCAGGATGAGCAGTTCTTCTACGTCTCCGGCGGCATACTCGAAATTCAGCCACACGTGGTGACTGTGCTGGCCGATACCGCCATACGTGCCACCGATCTCGATGAAGCGGCGGCCATACAAGCCAAGGAGCGGGCGGAAAGAGCCATGGACGACAAGCAGAGCGACTTCGACTACGCCAGGGCGCAGGCTGAGCTCGCCGAGGCCGTTGCCCAGCTGCGTACCATCAACAGCATCCGCCAGAAGGCCGGGCGTTAGTTTATTGACCACCAGCGACACGAAGGCTGACAAGGCTGTCTGCTTGTTAACAACAGACCGTCAGGACGTTATTCCTTCGTGTTCTTTGTGATAGATTCAAATAATGTCGGACCCAGTCGTAAGTAAACACAAGGTGGTGGCGATCACCTATTCCATTATTGATGAATCCGGCGTTATTCTCGAACAGTCGGATATCCCCGTATATTATGTCCATGGCGGCCCCAACGATATGTTCCCGGATGTCGAAGCCGCGCTGGATGGCCGCCCGTTGGGTGACAGCATCGAAGTGGTGTTGCCGCCGGAAAAGGCCTTCGGCTATCATGATCCCGGCATGACCTTCACCGATGATATCGCCAACGTACCGCCTGAATTCCGCCGTGTCGGTGCTGAAGTCGAGATGCAGAATGACCGCGGTGAAACACGCTCCTTTTTTGTTTCCAAGATCGAGGCTGACAAGCTCACTGTCGATGGTAATCACCCGTTTGCAGGCAAAACCCTGACCTATGCAGTAACGGTCACCGATATTCGTGATGCCTCTGAAGAAGAAAAGCGGAAGGGTATTTCCAAGCCTGTCATGCACTGAGCAGCGATTTCCCAGGACGAATGGCGCTAACTTAAGCTACCAGCTGTTCAGCCCCAACCGCACAGCGTTGAACTTGGCCACGGTCTCCTTATGCCCGACGGGTTTACGAGCGCTGACCGCGATTGTTGCAATCATTCATCTGAATTACAGTATCATATGCCCATTGCTATAAAGAGCGGATGTCGTTTGACGGTGTGCCTGCGGTTTTCAATATGAGTCTAAGCGTGGTAATTCTTGCCGCCGGTCAGGGCACGCGCATGCGATCCACGCTGCCCAAGGTCCTGCATCCCCTCGGTGGATTCCCCTTACTGCAGCACGTCATCCGCGCCGCACAGCAACTCGAGCCATCGAACATCCACGTGGTCTACGGCCACGGTGGTGAGCGGGTACGTGAGGCGCTTGGCCATGAGGCAGTGAACTGGGTGTTGCAGGATCAGCAGTTGGGAACTGGCCACGCCGTTGATCAGGTCATGCCCTTGGTCCGTGATAATGACACGCTGCTGGTGCTGTACGGTGACGTACCCTTGATTCGGGCAGAAACACTGCGGCATCTGGTGGCGCAGGCGGAAAACGGCGGTTTGTCGGTGTTGACCGCAACCCTGGACGATCCGCAGGGGTATGGGCGCATGATCCGGGATACGGGCGGAAAACTGGCGGGTATCGTTGAACAGAAAGATGCCAGTGAAGAGCAATTGAAGATTCGGGAAATCAACACCGGTTTTCTGGCGGCGCCCGCCACCAGGCTGCGCAGCTGGCTGGACCAACTGGATAACAGCAATGCGCAGCAAGAATATTATCTTACCGATGTGATCGCCATGGCGGTTGCTGACGGTGTAGCCGTTACCAGCGTCAGCGCTGAAAACGAACACGAGATTCTTGGCGTTAATGACCGGGTACAGCTTTCCACACTGGAGAGAGTTTATCAGCGTAGCCAGGCCGAACGGTTGATGCGGTCCGGGGTCACGCTGGCAGATCCGGGGCGCCTTGATGTGCGCGGCGATATCAGTACCGGTGAGGACTGTTTTATAGATATCGGTGTAATATTGGATGGAGCTATAACAATAGGCAATAATGTAAAAATAGGGTCTAACTGCCTGATTAAAAATACCATTATTGGTGATGGCGTTGAAATATTGAGCCATTGTGTGATCGAAGACGCCGAAATCGGCGCGGCTTCACGCATTGGTCCATTTGCCCGTATACGACCCGAGACGCGGCTCGCCGATCATGTTCACGTGGGTAATTTTGTCGAAATCAAGAAATCCAGTGTTGATACCGGTTCCAAGATCAATCACCTCAGCTATATCGGTGACACCCGGATGGGCTCGAAAGTGAACGTGGGTGCCGGGACCATCACCTGCAACTATGACGGCGCTTACAAACACCTGACAGAAATTGGCGACGACGTTTTCATCGGTTCCGATACCCAGCTGGTGGCACCCGTTAAAGTCGGCGACGGCGCTACCATTGGTGCCGGTTCAACCATTACCCGGGAGGTGCCATCGGGGGAGCTGGTATTGAGTCGCAGCCCGCAGCAGATACGGCCTGGCTGGAAACGACCGGTCAAGAAATCGAACCAATAACCGAAATCTAACAGGAATAAGGGCGTGACTCTATGTGTGGAATTGTAGGAGCCATTGCGCAGCGTGAAGTCGCACTCATTCTCCTGGAAGGACTGAGGCGCCTGGAATACCGCGGTTACGACTCAGCCGGTCTGGTGGTTCTGAACGAAGACGCCGAGCTGGAACGGATACGCACCACTGGAAAGGTTGTCGAACTGGCCAAAGCCTTTGATCGGCAACCGGTAAGCGGTACCACGGGCATCGCGCACACGCGCTGGGCGACCCACGGCAAACCCACTGAAAGCAATGCCCATCCGCACATCTGCCGCAACAAGGTTGCGGTTGTCCACAATGGCATTATCGAAAACCACCAGATGCTGCGCGAGCAGCAGAGCAAACTGGGTTTCACCTTTACCTCCGATACCGACACCGAAGTTGTCGTGCACCAGGTCTATCACCACCTGGACCAGGGTGCCAACCTGCTGGAAGCGGTCCGGCATACCTGCCAGGACCTGGAAGGTGCTTATGCACTGGGGGTGGTCAGTACATCCGAACCAGACCGCCTGATCGCCGCGCGGCGTGGCAGTCCGCTGGTGATTGGTGTTGGTATTGGCGAGTATTTTATTGCTTCCGACGTTGCCGCCCTGCTGCCGGTCACCCAGCGATTCGTCTTCCTGGAGGATGGCGATATAGCGGATCTGACCAGTGTCGGCATGGTGATCTACAACAGTAACGGCGAGCAGGTTGAACGTCACGAGACACGCTCGGAACTCTCAGCTGATGCCGTCGAGCGCGGCGAATTCCGCCATTACATGCTCAAGGAGATCTACGAACAGCCCCGTGCTATCGCCGATACGCTGGAAGGCCGTATATTTCAGGGCCGCGTGCTGGAGCAAGCGTTTGGCGCGGATGCCGCAAACATCTTTGACGGGGTTCAGGGCGTACATATTATTGCCTGCGGCACCAGTTTTCACGCCGGCCTGATCGGCCGCTACTGGATGGAATCACTGGCCGGCATACCGTGCAGCGTCGAGGTGGCCAGCGAGTTCCGTTACCGCAAACCGGTGGTGCGTAATAGCTCTCTGATTGTCACCATTTCCCAGTCCGGTGAAACGGCGGATACCCTGGCCGGTTTGCTGGAAGCAAAACGCCTGGGCTTTGGCCAGTCCCTGAGTATCTGCAATGTTCCGGAAAGTTCATTGGTACGGGCATCCGATCTGGTTTTAATGACCCGCGCCGGACCGGAAATCGGGGTGGCATCCACCAAGGCGTTTACCACCCAGTTGACGGCTTTGATGCTGTTGACCATCGTCCTTGGGCGCCGCTTCAGTATGAGCGAGGAAACCGAGCGCCAGCTGGTTCAACAGCTCGAGCATCTGCCGCGCGAAATCGAGAACGTGCTGGCGCTGGATGAAAAGATCCAGCATTTGTCGGAAGCCCTTGCCGACAAAAACAATGCGCTGTTTCTGGGACGCGGCGCCCAGTATCCGGTGGCCATGGAAGGGGCTCTGAAACTCAAGGAGATCTCCTATATTCATGCCGAGGCTTATCCAGCTGGGGAACTCAAACACGGCCCCCTGGCGCTGGTGGATGCCTCCATGCCGGTGGTGGTGGTGGCACCCAACAATGAGCTGCTGGAAAAACTGAAGTCCAATCTGCACGAAGTCAGTGCGCGTGGCGGACAAATGCTGGTCTTTGCTGACCAGCGAGCGGGCATGTCATCTGACGAAACCAGCATAGTACTGCCGGTCGCGCCCACCGATGACTGTGTGGCCCCCATTGTATTTACCGTACCCCTGCAGCTGCTGTCCTATCACGTCGCCGTACTCAAGGGTACCGACGTCGATCAGCCCCGTAATCTCGCCAAATCGGTGACAGTCGAGTAATTCAGCGCCCCTTAATAACCCTTTGAAACCGGGGCATTATTGAACGGCTGTGGCAAAAATGGTACACTTTGCCGGTTGATAACCCGCCTAAATTACAGCTCGAGGAGTCATTGGTGAGTAAAGATCTGATGTTTTATTGCATTCCCCAACAGGCGTACATGCGTACTGAGAACTGCAACAACCTGCGTAAACGACCTGCGGGAAAAGCACCCGCCGGGGCTCAACCGATGTTACGAGCGTGTGAAAAATGTACCATGTACCCGCTGGTCGACAAAATGAAGGTTCCAACCATCAGTCTCGATGCCTACCTGGGTGGCAGCAAGCCCAAGGTCGCCAATCTGCAGGCAGCTGTCAACAGGAAAATTATTCAGTCGAGCCTGGTCTGATCAAGTACGGGCTCCATCAGCACGTCCCTGCACAAGCGGGAATCCGGTAAGTTCTGACGTTGAATTTACCGCCGCCGCTGGTGCGGGGATAGACGCCTGCCGCTATAATTCGGATCAGCTAACGACGTCTTTCCCATTCAGCCTATGAATCCATACTACGGCGTGCGGCGGCTCGGTCCTTATCTGGGGGTTATTCAGGTTATCGACGTCGGGGATGCCTGCGCCTACTCGACAAACGGCCACAGCTGGCGTATCCGGCAACAGACCGCATCCGGCAGTTTGCGCTGGGGTGTGACGCAGATATCCGATGGCAGTCTGGATGACGTGCGCATCGTCAATGCCGATAATCTGGTTGAAGCATTAAAGAAACTGCCAGCCGTACCCTTCCCCATCCGTGACCGCTTCGAACTCTGGTTACTGAATAATAAGACCCGCAAACCACTGGCACTGTTAAGGACGTGCTATAAAGCTCTGGACATGGAGCGTGTCAATGATCCGCACTGGCGGCCTTTTCTGATGACCGACACCGAGTTTGTTTCGCCCACCCTGGCAAAGGTCGAAAAGGAAAAAACCCGGCGTGGCTGGCCAATACCTCACAGGGATCAACTGGAAAGCCAGGTTAATGTGGCCTCACGGCCCATGCCCGCAGCGCAATGGTTCGAGCGCCAGCGCGATGGAAGTGGCACCGGCAAACAAGGTTTACGCATAAGCGAAGAAGAAATCGGCCGTACACTCGAGTTTGAGGATTTCCCGGAACTTTTGATCAGCGAAAACTGGGAAAACGACACAAAAAGCGGGCTGGTCGCTGATTACCATGACTGGTATGCCGCATCCCTGTTAGTCCACCAGAATCTGAGCAGGACGACACGTGAACGTCTGGAACAGGCCGCCTGCAGGCGGCCGCAAGCCCTACTGGCAAGCTATCCGCTGGTGCCTGAAATCATCGACCAGGAGGCCATCGAAGTGGCGCTGGTCAGCGCAAGACTGATGAATGCTTCATAGCCGACAGACACTGTGCGACCCGCAGGGCCATCACACCCCGACTCATGGCAAAGTCTCCGTACAGGACGCTGTTAGTCGAACCGGTGTACCAGCTGTTCCGGCAATTCATCCGGGTGCACATACTCTTCCGAGACCACCTTGTCGCGTACCGAGATGCCTGCCTGGTGAATACTGTCCGGATCTCCGCTGATCAGGGGGTGCCAGTCGAACAGAGGTTTGCGTTCCGCCAGCAGCCGGTAGGCACAGGTGTCGGGTAACCACTTTTTATCCCGCGCAACCTCGGGCGTGACCTTGATGCAATCGGGGACCAGTAAGGAGCGCTGCTGGTAAGCGGTGCAGCGGCAGTGCATACTGTCGTGAAATTCACACACCACGTTGGTGTAGAACAGTTCTCCGCTGTCTTCGTCTTCAATTTTCAACAGGCAGCAGCGTCCACAGCCGTCACACAGCGCTTCCCATTCTTCCCTGTTCAGTTCATCGAGGGGCTTTGTTTCCCAGAAGCGTGCTTTTAGCATGACGGTGAAGTTGGCTCACAGGGTGACGTAAATATCATAACGTGTCTTTTTGCTTACTATACAGGTATCCGGCTTTTTATCGTTCAGCCAGCCAGTGCGACGGGGACGTTTGACGACAACCCGACGTCGGGCTGATTTCAGCGCAATCTCGAGAAGGGCGTCCGAGTCCCGGTCGGGCCCCAGCAACTCCTGCAGGGCGCGTATCTCCTTTTTGACCAGCACGTGTTCTTTACCCGGCGGGTACATGGGGTCAAGGTAGACGACCTCGGCTTGCCGCTGCTCGGCAAGGTTCTGCAGCAGTTCGCTGGAATCACCGTGAACCAGGCGTAAACGCCGGCAAACCCAGCCACTGATTTCGGCATCGGCAACCGCCCGTTGCAGGGCATCCTGCAGCAGGGCGGCCAGTATGGCCGAGCGTTCACACAGGGTGACACGGCATCCCAGGCTGGCGAGTATGAAACCATCGCGGCCCAGACCCGCTGTGGCATCCCATACCGTCGGGTTAAAACCGGGCTTTATGCCCGCGGCTCGCGCCAGGGGCTGGCCGCGGCCACCGCCATAGCGGCGCCTGTGTGCCAGCGCCCCGCTGACAAAATCAATGCGGACGGGTCCCGGTACACTCGGCCCGGCATGCCGCAATTGCAGGCCCTGTTCGTTCAGACAGAGGTAATAAGCGTTGCCCGGCAGCTCCGAAATGAGTTCGAATCCGAACTGTTCGGCCAGAGATTGTGCCTGTTGCTGCAGGGCAATGTTGGTAGTGAGCAGACCGGTGTGGAGCTGGGAAGTGGACATTCCGCCATTCTACCGCGTCACGTCGGCGGGTATGACTTCAATGGGCGAGCTGCGCAGCGCTTCATGGTGCCTTCTGCAGCGCATGTTCAGACGCTGTGCGCCGGACAGGGCGTGAGTAGAGAAATTTTCCCGGATGACGGACGCTATTTTGCTAAAATGCCCGCATGGATGTGTCTTTCATTATCGATTCCCTTAACGACGCGCAACGCGAAGCGGTTACTGCTTCGCAGGATCCGCTGCTGGTGCTGGCGGGTGC
>JAUXDG010000156.1 GCA_030618475.1 Gammaproteobacteria bacterium
CTCGCCATGGCAACAGCTCAGGTACTGCCCCCACATGTCTCTGAGGAAATAGAGCCAACTATGTAGCCGAGTGTGATTGCCGGCCAATTGACCCACCCGCCTGGCCAACAGTACATGCACATCCAGAGGCGACATGGCGAGTAGCACGGGTAAACCAATCACCAGGGTACGCGTGGTCGAGAAAGCAAAGCCGTTAACTGGTGTCTTGACGATACGGACATCAAAACGATCACGCAGCACGACCCTGTCAATACGTGGATCACCATAGATTTCGCCAAGTTCCTTCAACAGTTCAAACAAGCGCGGGACGCCGGCTTCCGTCAGTTCCAGGCCGGAGGGCGGGGAGAAGCGCAGTTTGAAAATGGCGTAGGTCATGACAGCGCCAGTCAGCAGGAACATGATCTGGACAGCGACGAAGAACCATTGTTGCGTGGACATAACAGACTGCAGCGAATAAAACAGCGTGACCGGCATGACGACCAGCAAAGCGGGAAACAACAATAGAAACAGATACCCGGCAACACCGAATACTACCGTCAAGGCCAAATAGATACGTGTTTGGCGATCCGACAGCGTCAGGGCACCCTGACGGCTGAAGGGTTTAAAGAAATTATCCAGCAGCGCCAGTTTGTTCCGGAGTTCCATAAACATCGCCTTATTTACCCTCGCCACGCCGCTTAACTGCTTTACTTATCGGCAGTTTTCCGAAAAACCAAACACCCGGGCCAATTCGGCTCATAGCCGGAAAAGCGCAAACCCTCCAGCCCCCCCTTCCTGTATAAATATTGCAATATCAATTAATTGAGAATGTAGCAATTATTATGGCCCGGGCCGGATCTGAATACCGCCACTGTGCCGGTTGCAGGTCGTCAGGACGCCGGATAGACTGGCTTATCAACCGCGACAGACTAAGCGACGCACGGTGATCAGCATGAAGAAATCACTCACGATCTTCTGGACGTTGATTCTTTTCCTGTTACTGACGGGTTCCCGCTGCACCGACAGCACAGTTACCACAGAAGTCAACTCGGAAGAAAAGATATCCGACAGCAACGGCGGTTTTGACGGCAACCTCAATGATGGCGATCAGTTCGGCAGCGCCATCGCCAGTATCGGCGATCTTGAAAGCGACGGCGTTAGCGACCTGGCCGTGGGCACACCTTTCGATGATGACAACGGCGAGAACCGTGGAGCGATCTGGATCCTGTTCATGGACGCCGATGGCCGTGTCGACCTGGAACGGAAGATCTCCGATGACGAAGGCGATTTCATTGGAGATCTCGACAACGATGACCAGTTCGGCAGCGCCATAGCCAGTATCGGCGATCTCAACAACGACGGCGTTCTGGATCTGGCCGTGGGCGCCCCGCGGGATGACGACCGCGGCAATAACCGGGGGGCAGTCTGGATCCTGTTCCTGGATGCCCTTGGCAGGGTTGTACAGAACCAGAAAATTTCAGACCTCAGAGGCGGCTTCGACGGAAACCTGAGTGACGGCGATCAGTTCGGTGGCGCGGTAGCCAATATCGGCGATGTGGATGCCGATGGCGTCACGGATCTCGCGGTCGGTGCCCAACACGACGATGACGGTGGCGACAACAAGGGTGCGGTGTGGATACTGTTCATGAACAGCGACGGCACCGTCAAAGCACAGCAGAAGATCTCCGACAACGAAGGCAACCTGGACGACAACCTGAACAGCGACGACCGCTTCGGCAGCGCGGTAGCCGGTATCGGTGATCTCAACGGCGATGGCGTAAACGACCTGGCTGTCGGGGCAAATCAGGACGGTGACGGTGGCTCGGATCGTGGTGCAGTCTGGATCCTGTTCCTGAACACGGACGGCACAGTAAGCTCAAACCAGAAAATCTCCCAGAACAAGGGGGAATTCAATGGCGATCTGGGTGATGGCGACCGCTTTGGCAGCGCAGTTGCCAGCATCGGCGACCTGGACGAAGATGGCGTCATTGAACTTGCGGTGGGCGCGCCTCAGAACGATGACGGCGGCCAGGATCGTGGGGCGATCTGGATCCTGTTTATGGACAACAATGGTGAGGTCAGGTCAGAGATAAAACTATCCAGCGGAAATAACTTCGATGGAAATCTTTCCGACGGTGACCAGTTCGGCCGCGCGGTCGCCGCTATTGGAGACCTCGATGGCGACAATATAAACGATATCACGGTCGGCGCTCCCCTGGACGATGACGGGGGCACTGACAGGGGTGCAGTCTGGCTGCTGTTCATGGATCGCGCCAAAACAGATTTTAATCTCTTCGGTCAGTAACAGCGTCTCTGTCACTCAATCCCGCCGGTAAAAGCTGTATACGATGTCCTGGCATTTATCACTTAGGCTAATGCCATGTAAAGAGCCGTACCTTCCATATGCCGCCAGATTCATATTGCCAGCGGCATCAGGCCGCTGGATTAAAGGTGGACGCGATTGGCGTTAATGCCAAGCTTCGCCTACCCTTGGAGTAGGAGCGGAATATCTGTCACCCATGGGGATCAGGTTCATGCGACGGATTAAAGCACTGCTGATTGTTTGCCTTGGAATCCTGGCGCTTACGGGGGTCACCGCAGGTCTGTGCACTTTTCACGGCACAGCATCGATCCCGGCACTCCTCGCTGTGTCGCAGCATAGCGAACCTGCCCCCGGCATGTTCCTGGTTGCGCAGCGTGGTCTTCATGACCACTATTTCGGACGGACCGTTATCCTGCTTCTGCAACACGGCGCCAGTGGCAGCCAGGGTCTGATCATCAATCGGAAATTCAAGCTGCAGCTGTCCGATGTCGTTAAGGATATAGACAAGGAGGAAGCCCGCAAGCACGCCCTGTCCTTCGGTGGCCCGTTGGGAACCCACCGGGTATTCATGTTGATGCGACACGGCGATGCCACAGGCCAGACACACGAGATTGCAAGCGATATCCACTTCAGCGCCCATCGTGATGTGCTCGACCACATGCTGGAGCACAAAACGCCCGACAGCGAGTTGCGACTATTCCTCGGTCATTCCAGCTGGTCGGCAGGACAGCTTGCCGGGGAACTCATGCGCGGCAGCTGGCATCTGGCAGAAGGTGATTCAGAGGCGATCTTCGATGCTGCCAGCAATGGCTTGTGGAAGCAGCTGATCGAGACACTGGAACCAGACGGAATAGAGGTGAAGCGGGTGGAAGAACCACACTTCAAGGTGGAACCAGTACCCCACCCTCCTGTTGAGCTGAGATTTGTTTCCAGCAACCGGTAAAGTATCTTGCCCGTACTGACGAAAACCAGAGTAACCATTGCATTTGGAACACAACTGGGTCAAAGTCGGACTCATAATAATCTATTGGCGCTTTGTCTATGAAAAATCTAGTCTTTGCCTGCGGCCTGTTGACCACCTTCTGGGCCGGAACCGCGCTCACGGAAGAAAAGCCCTTACAACTCGCCAAGCTGGAAGCGGACGCTCAGTCCGAACCCGCCGCTGTATCTGACATCTGGCAGGTGCTGAATGCCAAAAAACTGAAACTGCGATCCGCTTCCGCGCTGGTGGTGGATCAGAGCGGCAATGTGGTCTATGCCAAGCAGGTTAACGAACCCCGACCCATCGCTTCCATCACCAAGCTGATGACCGCCATGGTCATTCTGGACAGTTCGCTTGATCTGCAGGAACCTATCACCATCACCAAGGATGACCGCGATCTGCTGCGGCTCACCGGATCACGCCTCAAGTACGGGGCAACACTGCCCCGCGAACAACTGATTCGCCTGGCCCTCATGGCATCCGAAAACCGTGCGTCGAATGCCCTCGCCCGCACCTACCCTGGCGGCAAACAGGCCTTCGTTGACGCGATGAACCGTAAAGCCAGCGCGCTGGGCATGAATGACAGTCACTTCGCAGGCCCCGCCGGACTGGATGCCGGTAACGTCGCCTCTGCCCTGGATATTGTGAAAATGGTTCAAGCCGCTCAGACCTATCCATTGATCCGTGAGGCCACCACCACCCGAACTATCGGTGTCCGCCCCTACAAAGGGCGCGGTGAACTCAGGTTCGGCAATACCAATCGCCTGTTGAAAAATGATACCTGGGAGATACAACTGAGCAAGACCGGCTATATCAGCGAAGCCGGACGCTGTCTGGTCATGCAGGCGGAGATTGCCGATCAGCCCCTGGTCATCGTCCTGCTCAACTCCTTCGGCAAACTGACACCCTACGGCGATTCCAACCGGATTCGCAAGTGGATCGAGCGCGGGATAGAAGGCTGATCAGGACAAGCTCCTAATCGCGGCAAAGCAGCACAAGTTTACCCACAGTCTGCCCGGATTCCAGATCCCGGTGCGCCCGGGCCACCTGGTCGAAAGCATAGCTGTGGATGGCTGGAGGCTGGATCCTGCCTTCTTCCAGCCAGCGCATCAACTGCTCCATTGCCGCACGCATAAGCTCTGATCTGTCGAACAGAAAACTGAGGTTGAAACCGAGCACACTCCGGTTGCGTGTCGTCAGACTGAAAGGGCTGAATCGGGGGGTACGATAATAGTCCCACAGCAAGCGCAAGCGGTTGGGCCGCCCGCCTTTTCTCGGCAACATGCTGTGAAATCCATACACGACCAGTTTTCCCAGCGGAGCCAGATGACGATAACTTTGTTTCAGAGTGGACACACCGTTGGCGTCGAGGATCACGTCATAGCCTCCGGGCGCCAATCGCTCTGCCGCCTGCCAGAGATCCTCACTGGACTTGTCGATCACTGCGTGTGCCCCCATCTGCCTGACCTGGTCTATTTTATGCGCAGATCCAACCACGCCAACGACTTGGCAAGCCGCTATTCTGCCTAGCTGCACCAGTGCACCGCCCACACCACCGGCCGCTGAGTGGACGAGTATGCTTTGTCCGTCTCGTGGATGCGCCAACTCAAACAGGCCGAACCAGGCTGTCAGAAAAACCGCGGCAAACCCTGCAGCCTGCTGCATCGACAGCCGCTCGGGCTTGGGGAAAACCAGGACGCGCTTCACCACCAGCTGGCTCGCATACGCGTTGAAGCGGGTTACGGCCATGACCTCGGTGCCGATGGCAATATCAGAGACACCCTCACCCAGCGCAGCGACATGACCCGCCACTTCGAATCCCGGAGTAACAGGAAACCCAACATACTGCTTCGCTGAGGCATACAGACCCATGCGTGTCACACAGTCAGCATAGTTGACGCCGATCGCCTCAACCTCCACCAAGACCTCGCCGGGTCCCGGTACGAGATCGGCGTGTTGCTCGATACACAGCCGCTCATATCCCCCGGGACGGTGAATAACAACCTTTCTCATTTCTCCCAAAGCCGGTCAAGATCGGGGTCGGCGAGGATGTCGCGCAGTGATTCATCGAGGATGGTGGCCCAGTATTCCGCGCCCTGTTCTGTATCGACAAGATCCTGGCGCGTTTCAATCGAGACGTGCGGCAGGCCGCCTGCCTCGGCATGGTGATCGATGGTGTAGTCAGCAGCATGTTTTCCTGAATAAGGTTCGTTATCGCCGACATTGATACGCTGCGGGTGAGCGCGCAAACGCGCCATCAGCGGCACCGGGATGCGCGGGTCATTGTCCCACATCAGTCCGATGTGCCAGGGGCGTCGCTGCTTGTCCGCCAGCTGCGGAGTAAAACTGTGTATGGAAATAAAGGCCGGAATAATGCCACGCTCACGATAGCGATGCAGCATGGTGTCGATAGCGACCCGATAGGGTGTGTAAAAGCAGTGAACCCGAAGCGCCCTGTCTTGCCGCGACAAGCCCTGATTGCCTGGCAGCGGGATGTTGTCGCTGAACGCCGGAATGACGGACGGATCTTCAAGGCCACGGTTCAGGTCTATCACCAGGCGTGAATACCCTGCCAGCACGGCCGGCGCATCGAGGTGCTGGCTCAGATGGGTGATCAGCTTGCGCGTGCCAATATCATAGGCCACGTGTTGCTCCAGGACCGCATCCTCCAGACCGAGCTTGTCCAGCGCCCTGGGTATGCGGTTACTGACATGATCACCGACGAGCAAAAGCTTCGCCGTACCCTGCTCGTTCAGTACTGTGACCGGATCGGGCTCGTCAGGTCCAATCAGGGGATACACGCCTTGCTGCAGTGAGAGTTTCGAAGAGTCCATGCCACCCGCCTCATCATCAACTCCATTATGGTGAGGATCCGGACCTGTGTCACCGGTTTGCTTCATCAATGGTATGGAGCGCCGATTGCCTTACTCAAAGAACCGTGCCAAAGCAGGCTGTGGTCCGCAAAAATTCATGCAGCCTTCGCTACCAACAATATTCATGCTGTAATCCACCGGGAACAGGGTGAGCCACAACCTTAAGGTGGCTTGGAATGCGATGCCGATGTTTGTGTGGAGTGACAGGAAGATCGACTGGCGGATCCGGGATTCCCGGCCCAAGGCTGGTGTGGGGGCGGCCTCGATTATAATGCGTGGCCCCGTTCGTGCTAACTGTACCATATCAACACATCTCGTGTACTCTCTTGGCACCGAAGAACTCGAAAGTAGCCGCAGGAGTGTCCAAGTCACACGCCCGTTGCTTGCCGGAAACGGCTCGGCGCCCTGCTCAAAATACTACTGTCAACGAGCCGAATTAGTTTTTTGACCACGCGGGGTCTTCAAGTCGATTCAAATCGATGATACCCATAAATTGGCGGTTTCGTTATTTCTTACAATGAGTTAAAAAAGAGCAGCGTCGGTTTTACCGGA
>JAUXDG010000095.1 GCA_030618475.1 Gammaproteobacteria bacterium
TCCACGGATGCTGGAATCAACTATCCTAGTACCCTCAGTCAATCACATAGAAAAAGCGGCCCTGAAGGCCGCCGTAACTGATAGTGCAGCAGTTATTCTCTGGCAACACCGCCGCCAGACTTGCTTTTAACCGCTTAGAGCGATGTTACCCAGGCCAATACGGCCAGTGAGATAACGCTGACGGCCACTATGGCGGCCACAATACAAACGATGCAAACATTTCCCAATGAGCGGGTTGTAGTGGTGTTCATCTTTCTCCTCCTGCCTCGATCCGAGGCTACTTGCGTGATTCGCTCACGCATTGCATATAAATCACCATCTCTGTGGTGTGGTCCTTTTTTCCACGGATGCTGGAATCAACTATCCTAGTACCCTCAGTCAATCACATAGAAAAAGCGGAGCTTTGTCAAGCATAAGAAATCTATCCGAATATACTTATTTAATTGGCAACAAGCCACGCACAAGCTGTCGTGCACCGGTGTATGTCGCCGGATAAGCTGTTCAGACGGCCTTGCCCCTGACCATTCCCGTTAATCCAGGAAGGCTGAAACGGAAAAGCCATAGTGTGACTGCTGCTACGGCAAATCTGCGAAGAAACCCAGCTGGGTCGCCGTCACAGAATCAACCGCCAACAGGCTAATGGCAAACAGCAGCGCCAGGACCAGGGTCAATAGATCTATTCTCATAAGACTATCCTCCGTTAGCCTTTTTTACCAAATACGTAAGCATATTACGTGCCTGTTATACTAACTGTATGATAATAAATGAATAGATAGATCATCTGTGTGATTTAACCAGGTCTGTCTGTAAAGAATCCCAGACAAGTTTCTTGTGTTTTTTACAGTGCGCTAAAAACCAGAAGCGTCCCTGGCGGCTTTGCAGTTTCAACCTGGATTCCGCAGTTGAACGGCCTGTGTGGTCGTCCTGAGTGTTCGGATGGCGTAGTAAAAAGCCCCTTATTGGAGGGGCTTTTTACTAACGCTGGATAGTCTTTTACTTTGTTGGTGATAGCTGACGCTCAGCTGCAGCCTTTGGGCCGCGGCAACCCGGCCACCTTGTTGGCACACTTGATCAGGCCGGTGGGGAACAGCGAGTAGATATATTTCTGGTCGCTGCGTTCTTTGCCGTATAGCTTTTTCATGAGTTTGGAGAATGTGCGCGGCTCCGCCACCGTGCCGTTTTCCTGGAAATATTCGCGCGCCAGTCTGATTATATCCCAGTGCTCTTCGCTCAATTCGGGGATCTTTTCATTCTTGCCGATTTCAACCGCCAGGTCTTCGCTCCACTCGTCGAGGTTGTTCAGCCAGCCGGCTTCACTGAGTTCGATGATTTTGCCATTCGCTTCTGCTTGCATTCTTAACTGCTCCTTCGAGATTTTGTATAGCGCTCAATAACTGAGTAATTTTATCAGGTATTATTTTCGATTTCTAATAAATTAAAATAATTGTTATTAACAGATGGTTAGGTTGAACGCATTAATTTTTTCATGAGTTTGCTGCTGTGCATGGCTGTGCGAAAGGGGAGTTGGTACAATGCCGCCCTTTGCTGGCCGGTGGAGCCGTTCAAATGACTGATTCGACGGGTTCCCGGTCCGCTATTATCAGTGGTTTATGGTGGCCTGTATCGGTCCCCTCGCGACAATAAATTGTGGACTCGGTCAGACCCGGAAGGGAGCAGCCGCAGCAGTGGACTTGGGCGCCGGGGTGTGGCTGGTACGGGTCGCCACCCTTCTTTCAGCGGGCTGTTATAATGCTTTAGTGACGAGGTGCGCGAGGTCATTTGTAGTTCGCGGTCAGCAAACCGCCGCTGCGATCATTTTGTTTTCTACACAGGATAGGTAATGAGTTACCAGGTTCTGGCGCGTAAATGGCGCCCCCGGAAATTTGCCGAGATGGTGGGGCAGGAACACGTCCTGCAGGCCCTGATTAATGCGTTGGATAACGATCGCCTGCACCATGCCTACCTGTTTACCGGCACACGGGGCGTAGGTAAGACGACGGTAGCGCGTATTTTTGCCAAATCCCTGAATTGCGAAACCGGTGTCAGCGCCGAGCCCTGTGGCCAGTGCCCGGCTTGTGTGGAGATCGATGAAGGGCGTTTCGTGGATCTGCTTGAAGTGGATGCCGCGTCACGAACCAAAGTCGAGGATACCCGTGAACTGCTGGATAATGTCCAGTATGCGCCGACACGCGGTCGCTACAAGGTTTATCTGATCGACGAAGTGCACATGTTGTCGGCACACAGTTTCAATGCCTTGCTGAAAACACTGGAAGAACCGCCGCCACACGTGAAATTTCTGCTGGCAACAACCGACCCGCAAAAACTGCCGGCTACCGTCTTGTCACGCTGTCTGCAGTTCAATCTCAAGCGCCTGTCGATACCATCAATCGTTGGGCACCTCGAACAACTGTTGAAAGTCGAAGCTGTTGAAACCGATGCCGGGGCACTGCGCCTGCTGGCGCGTGCTGCGGATGGCAGTATGCGGGATGCGCTCAGTCTGCTGGATCAGGCCATCGCCTACGGTGGTGGAGCTGTGCATGAGACTGAAGTGCGTGTCATGCTGGGCACCATCGAACAGGTGCACGTTGTCGAGCTGCTGAGGGCGCTGGCTGGTGGTGATGGCGCCGCGTTACTGCAGATTGTCGAGCGGCTGTCGCAGCAGCTACCTGACTACGAAGGCCTGCTTACAGAACTGCTCGCTTACCTGCAGCAGATTGCCATTGCACAAACCTTGCCCAATGCAGTGGACGAGCATCTGGATGAACGCGAGGCGGTACTTGATCTGGCAGAACGGATGGATGCCGAAGAAGTCCAGCTTTTTTACCAGATCGGCTTGATCGGGCGGCGCGATCTGCAAATGGCGCCGGACCTGCGCGGCGGCCTGGAAATGGTCCTTTTGCGGATGCTGGCGTTCCGTCCGGCGTCCGTGGAGCAGTCCCTGCGAGCGGAGCAACCGGTGCCGGTGAAGACTCGAAAAGTGCCGTCTCCTGAGCAGGTGAAGACAGCAGCACGGGCGCCAGCTCAAGCTCAAAGCCAGGCTGCGGCCCCTGCTAACGACTGGCGCAGCCTGGTGGAAAGCATGCGACTGAAAGGCGTGTTGCGTGAACTGGCGATGAATTGTGCACTGAAAAGTAAGGACCACAACAGTTGGGAACTGGTGTTGGATGCCAGCCACCAGCAGTTGCTGAGTAAAGAGCGGCAGCAGAGGCTGGAGAAATCACTCTGCGAGGTTTTGCAGCAAACGGTTCATGTGGAGATCGAAGTGCAGGGAAGAGCAGATAATACGCCGGCACAGCAGCAACTGCAGGAGGCCGAAACGCGGCAGGCTGATGCAGTGAACGCGATCGAATCAGATCCGAATGTAAAAGCCATTCAGAAGGGTTTTGATGCGACGCTGCACAGAGAGACAATTCGTTCTGTGGATTAGTACTAGAAATTTCTGATTGAGGTGAATCGAGTATGAAAGGTGGACTTGGCAACCTGATGAAACAGGCCCAGCAGATGCAGGCTGATATGCAGAAGGCTCAGCAGGAGATTGCCAGCCTGGAAGTCACCGGTGAGTCCGGTGGGGGTCTGGTCAAGGTAACGATGAGCGGTCGGCATGAAGCGAGCCGGGTGGAAATCGATGACAGTCTGGTGGGCGATGACAAGGACATGCTTGAAGATTTGATCGCAGCGGCGATTAACGACGCTACGCATAAAGTCGAGGCTGCTACCCAGGATCGTATGTCGAGCGTGACGGACGGGATGAATTTGCCGGCGGGAATGAAACTGCCGTTCTAGTCTGATAGAACGTCGTTACAGCGCCGATGTCTGCATCACCCCTGATCCGCCGCTTGATGGATGCGTTGCGCTGCCTGCCTGGTGTGGGCAACAAGACGGCACAACGCATGGCCTATCATCTGCTGGAACGTGACCGGGGAGGTGGCCGGCGGCTGGCCCAGGCGCTGTTAAAAGCCATGGACGAGGTCGGAAAGTGTCGTGATTGCCGTACCCTTTGTGAAAGCGATCTTTGCCCGCTCTGTGCCAGCGCTACGCGTGATAGCAGTTTGCTCTGTGTTGTTGAAACCCCTGTCGATATCGATGCGATTGAGCAAGCGACCGATTTCAGAGGACGTTATTTCGTCCTGATGGGGCACCTGTCACCACTGGACGGAATTGGTCCGCAACAGCTCGGGCTTGACCAGCTCAGCGAGCGTTTTGCCGGTAGCGAACTCAAGGAAGTCATTCTGGCCACCAATCCAACCATCGAAGGTGAGGCTACCGCCCAGTACATCAGTGAACTGGCTCGAGAGCAGGGTATCCGTACCACGCGTATTGCCCACGGTGTGCCTGTGGGCAGTGAACTGGAGTACATCGATAGCGGTACCCTGTCCCACGCTTTTTCGGGACGGCGCGATCTATAATCCCGGGGTGCTCCGGTGGCTTCCGCCGCCGGCAATAGGTCCAGCAGCAAGGTCATCTGGTAATGGCAGTTGAGTAGCGCTTTGGCGATGAAATGAGAGTCGGAGTTGATGCTGCGCCCGTTGATATTGTCCAGGGCTGATTTGTGTCTTTATCGCCTGATTCAAGGTGTCTATCTAACATGCTGATAATAAAACAAAAAACATGTCCATCTCAAGCGCGATTTCGACGGATTTCTGTCAGGGTGCAATGTGAGAAAAAAAGTGTAAACTTTTTGCACGGATCAGCGATCTACTAATGAGCAGCATGGATAGCCGACGGACCCGTAAAGCCATGTCGGCCATCCAATGTTCGGCTTAGTAGCTGGATCATACGGAAAGAACTGAGCGACGCAGATGGACATCAGCAGATTACCGGTCACGCCTTTGCTGCGGCCGGCATCAGCACCAGTCAAAACAACCCGGCAGCCTGCTTCAGCTGAAGCAGTGGAGCCGGTGAATCGACGACAAGCTGGCCGTGGATCTTTTGAGCGCGTCGTTCAGGGTGAATTGCTGCACCGGGAGCATACGCCTTATCAATCGACACGCGCCTTTATCGATGAGCGCAAACTGGATCAGGCACAGCCCGCCGGGCGGCAGGCCGAATCGTTCAAACAGGCACGTGTTGCCATCTCCCGATATCTCAACAACACGCGGCCTGAAGCTGGCGCTGAACTCAGCCAGGGCCGCTCGGTTAATTTCTTCGTCTAGGTCGAGGGGATCCAATGTCTGACTGTCTGTTCTGTAAAATGGTGTCTGGTGAAATTGCGCCCGACACGGTCTATGAGGATGAGGATGTGCTGGCGTTTCGTGATATCAGTCCACAGGCGCCGACGCATGTCGTGGTGGTTCCCCGGCAGCACATTGCCACCCTCAACGATCTGGATTCCGACAGCGCGGGCCTGATTGGCAAGATGGTGCTGGCAGCTGCGCAGGTTGCCAGGCAGGAAGGGTTTTCGGAGCAGGGTTATCGCACCGTCATGAACTGTAACGCGCACGGTGGTCAGACCGTTTTTCATATCCACCTGCATCTGCTGGGTGGCCGGGTCATGGATTGGCCCCCGGGTTAAGTCCGTCCTGTCATCATCCTGACCAGCTCTTTATAGTTCGCCAGTCGGCGCTGGTTGATGGCACCGCTGCGCGCCGCATCCTGCACAGCACATCCGGGTTCGCTGGCGTGCCGGCAGTTATGAAAACGGCACTGCCCCAGATAGGCCCTGAATTCCCTGAATCCCTGCGCGAGTTGATCCACAGGTACCGGGCTCAAGTTAAAGTCCCGCACCCCCGGTGAATCGATCAAGTCGCCGCCGTCCGGCAGGTGATAAAGCGTTGTCACGGTGGTGGTATGACGGCCCAGGCCCGTGACCTGGGACAGGGCGCCAATGCGTATATCAAGATCGGGCAGCAGGGCCTGCACCAGTGATGATTTCCCGACACCCGACTGGCCGACCAGAATACTGGTGTGAGATTTGAGCTGTTGGTGCAGATCCCTTAAACCATCTGCAGTCCGGGTGCTGATAAACAGCAACGAATAACCGATCTGTTCGTAGATGGCCAGTCGTTGTTCCAGTTTGGCGCGGCTTTCCGTATCCAGCAGATCCGATTTGTTCACCACGATAACGGGTGTAGCACCAATGAGTTCGGCTGCAACCAGATAGCGGTCCAGCATGCCGTATTCAAAGCTTGGTTTGCAGGCGATCACAGTGACGATCTGGTTGAGGTTGGCGGCAACAGGACGAACCCGATTGTTATTATCCGGCCGCGTCAGCGTCGTATTGCGTTCCAGCACCCGCACGATCACGCCTTCTCGTGGGTTGCTGGCCTGCCAGAGTACCCGGTCACCGCAAACGGTACGCGGGAGATTCCTGCGCGTTGCACAGCGGAATACTTCGCCGTTGCCGTCCTCCACCAGACTGACCTGGCCGAAGTGAGCCAGTATCAGGCCAGGCTGGCCATTGTGCTTTTCTGGCGTTTGGGAGGAGGGGCGGCGTATTTTGCTGCGACGGGTTGCCACGCGGACTCAGACCGGTTCAGGCGCCCGGTGCCACGAGCGTGTCGATCAGCGCAGTGCTCATGGCACGATCACTTGAACTGGTAGAATGACTGATTCAGGTGTTGCACGACATCGTTGACGTCGCTATCGAACCACTGCAGACCCAGATTCAGTTCGCAGC
Source organism: Gammaproteobacteria bacterium (assembly GCA_030618475.1). Classification (GTDB taxonomy): domain Bacteria; phylum Pseudomonadota; class Gammaproteobacteria; order DSM-19610; family DSM-19610; genus Thiogranum. The sequence goes on from JAUXDG010000095.1 coordinate 6,617, forward strand.
GTTTGACCTGTTTGACCAATGCATCCTGGTTGGCAACACGCCGGTCTTCCCGGGTATAGACACCGGTGTCGTGACATTTCATGCAATGCTTGTCATGCAGCTGTTGGCCGTGCTCGGCATCGGCAAGTGCGTAGCTGCCTGTAGTCAGTAAAGCAGCGAAAATTAATGATCGTTTCATCCTGTACCTCCGCTTCAGCCGGTTTTAGTGGACAAATGCGCGACTCGCACAGGGGCTGGCGGGTGTGAGTCGTAGAACGCTGAATACAAGGGATCAGGTGTCAGGGTGCTGGCATTTTCCTTGTACATCTTGACCAGTGCCCGGATCAGGTCAGCGGCACTGGCCTGAGTGGCGGCATAATCATCGGCTTCAAATTCATGCTTGCGTGAAAACCATGAAAATAGCGGTTGCAGGAACAGGGTAAACACCGGCGACACCATCAGGAACAGTAGCAGGGCCAGGTGATTTGAAGGCTGCTGTACGCCGAGTCCCTGAAAAAACCAGTTCTGTTCAATCAGCCAACCCAGCATCGCCAGGCCCGCCAGGCTCATGAGCATCATGGTCATGATACGTTTCTGCACATGTTTGCGTTTGAAGTGCCCCAGTTCGTGCGCCAGTACTGCCTCGATTTCGTCTACTTCCAGCGTTTTGAGTAATGTATCAAAAAACACAATGCGTTTGTTCTGTCCCATGCCAGTGAAATAGGCATTGCCGTGACCTGAACGGCGTGAGCCATCCATGACGTAAATACCCCGGCTCTTGAACCCGCAACGATCGAGCAGTGACTGAATACGCTGCTGCAGATTTTCATCATCCAGCAGTGTGAATTTATTAAACAGCGGTGCAATGACCGCAGGGTAGGCCCATAGCATCAACAGGCTGAAACTTGCCCATAGCAGCCATAGATACAGCCACCACAACTGGCCGGACTCCTGCATCAGCCACAGTGCAGCCCAGGCGAGCGGTACACCCAGTATCAGCATCAACAGGGTCTGTTTGGCCATGTCGCCGATAAAAGTAGTGAGCGTGGTCTTGTTGAAGCCGAAGCGTTCCTCAATGACAAAGGTATGATACACAGAGAAAGGAAGTTCCAGCAGTGCCATGATCATGAAGGCACTGATCAGCATGGCCACTCCGGTCGGAATGCTTCCCCAGCCAAACTGCTGCCAGCTGCTGTCCAGCCATTGCAGACCGCCTCCCAGTGTCCAGCCCACCAGCAACAGGCTGTTGTAGACAAGTTCCAGCTGTCCCTGCAGAGTGTTGGTGATGGTGTAGTCGGCGGCTTTTTGATGGGCCTCCAGCTGAATGCTGTCGGCGAAAGCGTCGGGTACCCTGGCACGGTTGGCGGCGACGTTATGCAGCTGGCGCCGTGCCAGCCACAGCCTGAGTGCCAGCGAAGCGCCGAGAGCCAGCAGAAAAATCCACGAGAAGGTATTCATTCAGTTCCAAAAACACGTTTGCACAGGTCTTATCAGGGTAGCCTCTGCTACAATGCAACACAACCTTAAGGAGTCTCAGGAATGTCAGACAAAAAGACCAATCTCATCTGGATCGACCTGGAAATGACCGGCCTCAACACGTTTGAAGACGAAATTATCGAAATCGCGACTATCGTCACCGACTCGCAACTGAACCTGGTCGCCGAAGGTCCGGTACTTGCGATTCACCAGCCGGACGCGGTCCTCACTGGCATGGATGAATGGAATACCCGCCAGCACGGCAAGTCGGGTCTGACTCAACGGGTGCGTGACAGCAAGCTGGCGACGCAGGATGCGGAACGGCTGACACTGGAGTTCCTGGCGGAGCATGTGGATGCCGGTGCATCACCCATGTGTGGCAACTCCATTTGTCAGGACCGACGTTTTATGGCGCGCCTGATGCCGCAGCTGGAAGAGTTTTTTCATTACCGCAACCTGGATGTCAGTACCGTGAAGGAACTGGGCAAACGCTGGGCGCCACAGGCAATCGCAGGCTTCACCAAGGATTCAAGTCACCTTGCCCTGGACGATACCAGGGATTCCATCAAGGAACTGCAGTACTATCGCGAGTATCTGTTCAAGCCTTTCCCGGCATGAGAACAGACCATCCCGCCCAACGCCTGCTTGTAACGCAAGGAGAAGCGCTCTTATTTGCTTAGTGCTTCACGTGCTTTTTCTGTGTTAACAGCTTCTTTTGCCTGTGGTTTGTCGACAGCATCATATGCCTTCTTGTAATCGACACCCTCTGCACTGACCGCTTCCCCCATCTTTTCCTTATCGACGGAGTTGGTGGCCTTTTCTTTGTCTACCGAATCATACAGTTTCTCATAGTCAACGGCATTTGCAGCGGGCAGAAACAGCAGGCCGAGCAGTGGAGGGAGTAATCGTCTATACATGTCAGAACTCCTTGCGACTTAACTAAGGAGTACAGAAGTTGGTCGATATAAGTTTTCTGGACACGCTGTACCCCAGGG
>JAUXDG010000013.1 GCA_030618475.1 Gammaproteobacteria bacterium
CAGCTCGGGCCAGCCGTACGCTCCACGGCAGCCTTCCAGCTCACGGCAGATTCAACGGCATCACAGGGACGCCACACTTGCATGTTCGGAATCATGCGCAGGGTCGCGGTCTGCTCGACCGGCTGGTGGGTCGGACCGTCTTCACCGAGACCGATGGAATCATGGGTGTAAACGAAGATAGTCTGGATCTTCATCAGCGCGGCCATACGCAGGGCGTTGCGCGCGTACTCGGAGAACATCAGGAAGGTTGCGCCGTAAGGAATGAAACCGCCGTGCAGGGTGATGCCGTTCATCATGGCCGACATACCGAATTCGCGCACGCCATAGTGAATGTAGTTACCGTCAGACACCGTGTTGCTGATTCCTTTTGAACCGGACCAGATGGTCAGGTTGGAGCCCGCCAGGTCAGCAGAACCGCCCAGGAATTCCGGCAACAGTGGACCATAACCGTTCAGCGAATTCTGTGAAGCCTTGCGCGAGGCAATGGTCTCGGCCTTGTCGTTCACAGATGCGACAAACGCGGCCGCACCCTCTACCCAGTTGGCCGGCAGTTCACCCGACATGCGGCGTTCGAATTCAGTCGCCAGCTCCGGATATGCATTCTTATAAGCTGCGAATTTCTCGTTCCACGCCTGCTCGGCGCTGCCACCCTTGCCCTTGGCCTCCCAGCCAGCGTAGATGTCGGCAGGGATGTCGAATGGCGCATGACTCCAGCCCAGGTTTTCACGCGTGGCCTTGATTTCATCGTCACCCAGCGGGGCGCCGTGACAATCGTGGCTTCCGCACAGGTTAGGCGCACCGTAACCGATAACGGTCTTCGCACAGATCAGGGTCGGTTTGTCATTCACAGACTTGGCTTCGTGAATCGCCTTGTTGATCGCATCTGAATCGTGACCGTCAACATCGCGTACCACGTGCCAGCCGTAAGCTTCAAAACGCTTCGGCGTATCGTCTGTAAACCAGCCTTCGACATGACCGTCGATGGAAATGCCGTTGTCGTCCCAGAACGCAGTCAGCTTGCCGAGACCGAGGGTACCGGCCAGCGAACAGGCTTCGTGGGAAATGCCTTCCATCATGCAGCCGTCGCCCATGAAAACATAAGTGCAGTGATCGACGATGTGGTGACCGTCCTGGTTGAACTGACCCGCCAGAACTTTTTCAGCAATCGCCATACCCACCGCGTTGGTAATGCCCTGCCCCAAAGGTCCGGTGGTCGTCTCGACACCCGGCGCATAACCATATTCCGGATGTCCCGGGGTTTTGGAATGCAACTGACGGAAGTTTTTCAGATCATCGATCGACAGCTCGTAACCGGTCAGATGCAAGAGCGAATAGACCAGCATGGAGCCATGACCGTTGGACAGAACAAAACGGTCACGATCGGCCCATTTGGGATTATCGGGATTGTGCTTCAGGTGGTCATTCCAAAGCACTTCGGCGATATCCGCCATACCCATCGGTGCGCCCGGGTGACCGGACTTGGCTTTCTGAACCGCATCCATGCTCAACGCACGGATCGCATTCGCAAGTTCTTTACGCGAGGCCATTGCTGTCTCCTGTTTTATGTCTTGAAATCTGGTTGTCTGATGCCCTGAAATTGGCGGCAGAACAGCCCCACCCCAATCTCGGTGTGGCTGCTCACAAATTTTTCACTGCGTAGCGGTAGCGCTAAACCCAGCTGCGTCACCTGCCTAGGAGCCACCAACCTGTAGGGTGGCCCGGATCGCGAGCGCGCCATTCTCCAACAGATGGCAGCGAGGAGCAACTATTGATTTCACCTGGCGTCGAATAGTTGACGCCCCATCCAAACAACACAAAATAATATCTATACAGGCATTAATGAAGAGACCACCTGAGCCGCTGCCAGTCTGAATCTCTCACCACAAAGGACACCAAGGTCACGAAGGATTTAAAAGATAAAGGATTTCTGTGCGTGTCCGCCTTGCTCTCAGCGAACAACGTGTTCCTTAGAAATTTTCGCGGACACGAATTAACATGCTGTTCCTTTGTGACCTTGGTGTCCTTTGTGGTTGAGGCTGGGAGAAATGCCCGCTAGGTGGTTTCACCCTTCCATTTTATCGAGCAACCCATGCTGGGAATCTGCTCCTGCGGCCCACGGCCTGTCCGCGCCACCTGCAACATGGCTTCAAACAGGTCACGGTGTGCATCGCTGGGCGCAGCCTCCTTGCGACTGGCATCCAGTCGTCCACGGTACTGAAGCCCCAGGTCGGCGCTGTAACCAAAGAAGTCCGGAGTACAAACAGCGCCATACGCCTTGGCAACCTCCTGGCTCTCATCCAGCAGGTAGGGGAAGGGGTAGTTCTCCTGCTCTGCGACGACTTTCATATTATCAAAAGAATCCTCCGGATAGTCGGCTGGATCGTTGGCCATGATCGCGACACTGTTAATACCATAGCCCAGTAACTCCCGGGTATCGCGCACCAGTCGGTCACGAATCGACTTCACGTAAGGACAATGGTTGCAGATAAACATTACCAGCAAGCCTTTGTCGCCACGGCACTGATCCAGTGTCCAGACCTTTCCATCGACGCCGGGTAGTGCGAAATCAATTGCCGGCGCACCAAAATCGCAAATCGGTGTTTCCAGAGAAACCATAATCCTGCTACTCCTATCCCGTATCCCATCAAAGTGGCGCAGTTTAACCCAACCGGGGAGAATGGTACTTAACTTAAGCTGATGTCATGTACTAAACCGAACATTGGATAGCCGACATACCTTGGCGGGACCGTCGGCAGCACGAGCCCATGGACGGGCGAAGGTAGAGCACCAAAAGTAGGCGCTTTAGGCGATGCAGGAGCAATTTTGCCGAGGGATGCTGCCGTCGAGCGTACAGGGAGGTATTCAAAGCGTGTCCCGTTAAGGTATGTCAGCTATCTAATGTACTCATTAGTAAATAGCCACGGAAAACATGGAAAGCATAGAAAAATTTTATCGGTTATTTCAGTGTACAGGGCAGCTGGGCGCTTAAACTAAGTGCCATTCCCAACTGGGAAGGTTCTGATGATTTCAGCTTAAAGTCTGAATAAACCCGCTCCAATTTACGATGCTTGACCCGGTCGGTGCAAATAGCCTAGACTCCGCCGTCAGCGCCGATTTGAATTCAGATTGCGGGCGCTATAAAAATACGGCTAAAGCGAGGAAAGAACACAATATTTCCGAAACCCGCTTGAGCTTGCGCCAAGCGGGTTTGTTTTTTTACGGGGCATAACTCCATGAACGAATATCTGTTTACATCCGAATCAGTCTCGGAAGGCCATCCAGACAAGATGGCAGACCAGGTCTCCGACGCCGTGCTCGACGCCATCATGGCCGACGACCCGCACGCCCGCGTAGCCTGCGAAACCCTTTTCAAGACTGGCATGGTGATGATCGCCGGAGAGATCACCACCACAGCAAAGCCCGACTACGAGAAGATTATGCGCGAAACCATCAAGGGTATCGGCTACACCAGCTCGGAAATGGGTTTCGACTGGGAGAGTTGTGCCGCAATGACTGCACTTGGCGTTCAATCCCCGAATATCAACCAGGGCGTGGACCGTGCGCGCCCGGAAGACCAGGGCGCCGGCGACCAGGGTCTGATGTTCGGCTATGCCACCGATGAAACCGACGTGCTGATGCCCGCCCCCATTACCTACGCCCATCGCCTGGTGCACCGGCAATCAGAAATGCGCCGCAAAGGCATCCTCAGCTGGCTGCGCCCGGACGCCAAGAGCCAGGTCACTTTCCGCTATAAGGATGATAAGCCGGTCAGCATCGATGCTGTCGTACTCTCGACACAACACGCGGCGGATATCGACCACAAGGAGCTGGAAGAGGCGGTCATGGAGCACATCATCAAACCGGTGCTACCCAGTGAATGGCTCTCACGCGACACTCGCTACCACATCAACCCCACCGGCTCTTTCATTATCGGCGGCCCCATGGGCGACGCCGGACTCACCGGCCGAAAAATCATTGTCGATACCTACGGTGGTGCAGCACGACACGGCGGCGGCGCCTTCTCCGGCAAGGATCCGTCCAAGGTCGACCGTTCCGCCGCCTACGCCGGCCGCTACGTCGCCAAGAACATCGTGGCTGCCGGTCTTGCCGAGCGCTGTGAGATACAGATATCCTATGCCATAGGCGTGGCCGAACCGACCTCCATCACGGTGCAGACCTTCGGCACTGGCAAAATCAGCGACGAGCGCATCACAGATCTGCTGCGCGCGCATTTCGATCTGCGCCCCTATGGCATCCTCAAGATGCTGGATCTGTTAAACACCGGGCAGATCAAGTACCAGAAAACCGCGGCGTACGGCCATTTCGGCCGCGAGCACGAAGGTTTCACCTGGGAGAAAACGGACAAAGTGGAACTTCTGCGCGCTGACGCGGGACTCTGACAGTATTATCAAGGCGTACGCAAGGTACCCCCGGCAAACCCTGTCGGGGGGATGCTTACGTACTTTAGTAAGACCAGCTGTGTTCTCTGAGGGGCGCTGCAGCGGGGGGACTCCCCCGCCAGGCTCAGGGATACTGGATTATTCAAAAGAACGGCGCTCATCTTTGTTTTCAGGAGATGACTATGAACGCCGTTTTAGATACCTCATCCGACTATAAAGTCGCCGACATCAACCTGGCCGACTGGGGCCGCAAGGAAATCGGCATCGCCGAAAGCGAAATGCCCGGCCTGATGGCGTTGCGCGAGGAGTTTGCTGCCGAAAAGCCACTGCAAGGTGCGCGTATCACCGGCAGTCTGCATATGACCATCCAGACGGCGGTATTGATCGAGACCCTGGTCGATCTTGGCGCCGAGGTCCGTTGGGCTTCCTGTAATATATATTCCACCCAGGATCATGCCGCGGCTGCCATTGCTGCGCGTGACATCCCGGTATTCGCGTGGAAAGGTGAAACCATCGACGAATACTGGTGGTGCACGGAACAGGCCCTGGACTGGCCGGATGGCGGTATGCCGAACATGATCCTGGACGATGGCGGCGACGCCACGCTGCTGGTTCACAAGGGCGTCGAGTTCGAAAAAGCCGGTAGCGTTCCGGAACCAAAAGCCGACGACAACGAGGAATGGAAAGCCATTCTCGCTGTCCTGAAGCGCACGCTGGAGACCAGTCCTGGAAAATGGCAGAAGATGGCCGACAGCGTCAAAGGCGTCACCGAAGAAACGACCACCGGTGTACACCGCCTTTACCAGATGCAGGAAAGCGCAGAACTGCTTTTTCCGGCCATGAATGTCAACGACTCGGTGACAAAATCCAAGTTCGACAATCTGTATGGTTGCCGCGAATCGCTGCTTGATGGTATCAAACGCGCTACCGATGTCATGATCGCTGGCAAAGTCTGCGTAGTACTGGGTTACGGCGACGTGGGTAAAGGCTGTGCCCAGGCTTTCCGCGGGATGGGCGCAACGGTATTGGTGACGGAAATCGATCCTATCTGTGCCCTGCAGGCAGCGATGGAAGGTTACCGCGTTGTTACCATGGAAGAAGCGGCAGGCCAGGGTGACATCTTCGTCACCACCACCGGCAACGTTAACGTCATCGCCCATGATCACATGCTGGCGATGAAGAATGAAACCATTGTCTGCAACATCGGTCACTTTGATTCGGAAATCGATATCGCATCACTGGAAAAATATACCTGGGAAGAGATCAAACCCCAGGTTGATCACGTTATTTTCCCGGATGGGAAGAAGATCATCGTGCTCGCCAAAGGCCGCCTGGTAAACCTGGGCTGTGCGACAGGCCACCCGAGCTTCGTGATGTCCGCGTCCTTTACCAACCAGGTGATGGCACAGATGGAGCTGTTCAACAGCACTGACGACTATGAAAACAAGGTCTATGTCCTGCCCAAACCCCTGGACGAGAAGGTTGCCCGCCTGCATCTGACCAAGATCGGCGCCAAGCTGACCACCCTGACCCGGGAACAGGCCGATTACCTGGGTCTGAATATCGAAGGCCCGTACAAAGCGGACCACTATCGTTACTAAGCAAAACAGGTATCTATCGCCACGGAATACACAGAAACCAGGAAGCCCTGTTACTTTAAGATATGAGGATTCCGTGATTTTCCGAGTATTCCGTGGCCATCACTATATACGCAGGTAAAGAGCTACCCGATCAATGGAATCACAAAAGAAACACCCCAACGTTTACAGCTTTGAGTTCTTTCCACCCAAGACGGAAAAAGGTGTTGCCAATCTTCGCAACACCCGCGGCGAACTGGCCAGTCTCGATCCACGCTTCTTTTCGGTAACCTTTGGCGCAGGCGGTTCAACACGTGAACGAACCTTTGACACTGTATGTGAAATCCAGCGCGAATCCGACATCGAAGCCGCACCACATTTGTCCTGCATTGGCTCCACCAAAGACAGCATCCGCGATATCCTGAATCTTTACAGAAAGGAGCATATTCACCACATCGTGGCACTGCGCGGGGACCTGCCATCCGGCATGGGTTTACCAGGTGAGTTCCGCTACGCCAATGAGCTGGTGGAATTTATTCGCGCTGAAAGCGGCGACCACTTCCATATTGAGGTCGCCGCCTACCCCGAGTTCCACCCGCAGGCACGCGACGCTGATACAGACCTGGCTAATTTCAAGCGCAAAGTGGAGGCCGGCGCAAACAGCGCCATCACCCAGTATTTCTATAACCCTTACGCCTACTTCCACTTTGTCGAGCGCTGCGAAAAACTGGGCATCGACTTGCCCATCGTGCCCGGCATCATGCCGATCACCAACTATACGCAGTTAGCCCGTTTTTCCGACATGTGCGGTGCCGAAATCCCCAGGTGGATGCGTAAACGGCTGGAAGCTTATGGCGACAACCGGGATTCAATCCGCGCCTTCGGCGAAGAAGTCGTTACGGAAATGTGCCAGGCGCTGCTGGACGCCGGCGCACCCGGCTTGCATTTCTATACCATGAATCAGGCCGGCCCGAGCAAGGCAATCTGGAAAAACCTCGGCCTGAGCGGTTAGGGATAACTCTGGAAATGCCATTAAATTTAAGTCCTTTATGACCTTCGTGTCCTTCAAGGTGAATTGCGAAGCAAGAGAGGGCGCCCTGGGGCATGTGGTGGGAAACGGGGGTTAGTCCGGTGCGCTTGTTCCGCTTTTATACCGAACAGTCACTTTCCCCGGGGCAGACCGTGATGCTGGAAGAAACGACCAGTCATCACCTGCTGCGAGTACTGCGCCTTAAGGCGGGTGAATCTCTGCTGTTGTTCAACGGTGATGGCAAGGAGTACCAGGCGGTTCTGCACGAGTCAGGCAAAAAGCAGGCCAGGGTTCTGGTTCAGAATAGCCGGCAACCTGACCGGGAATCGAAGCTGCACATCACGCTGGGACAAGGCATCTCACGTGGTGAACGCATGGACTTCGCACTGCAGAAGTCAGTGGAACTGGGCGTTGAATCCATCACACCGCTGTGGACAAAACGGTCCCAGGTTCCACTCAATGGTCAACGTCTGGAAAAACGCCTGTCCCACTGGCGTGGCGTAATACGTTCAGCCTGCGAGCAATCAGGGCGCGTTTATCTACCCATACTTCACAATGCCACAAAGTTACCGGATTGGTACAGCGCCAACCGGAAACAGTCTTTGCAGCTTGTGCTTGACCCCGCAGCATCCCTGCAGCTGTCCGATCTCACACCAGCCAGGGAGATTCGAATATTGATTGGCCCCGAAGGTGGGCTGGATGGTGACGAAATCAGCATGGCTGAAGACATCGGTTTCAAGCGCATTCGATTGGGACCAAGAATTTTGCGTACCGAAACGGCCGCCCTGGCGGCGGTGGCAGCCGTACAAACGCTATGGGGGGATCTGTCGGGTTAACCGCATTCTCACCAGATCGACACAATCTGGTGAGAAATGCCGGTTACTAATGTTTGGCTTAGTAAGCCGGAACTTTTGCCCAGGCCTTTTCAACCAGTGCCTGTATGACTGCAATATTTGGAATCAACGCTTCTTCGTTATCGATCTGCACACAGTCTGCAACAGTATCCGGCAGGGTTCTTTCGGCCGCGATGGAATCACCCAGGTTATCGGCATCGGCATTGAACAGGCGCGGTATACCGACTGTAACCATGGCAAAAAACGGTAAATTTGTTTCTGCGCGTACTGAGTTGAAAATAGAGATACGAGACCCACGCTCACCCTGGGGAAGACTGTAACCACATAGCCGTTCTATTGATATGACCGGCAACTCCTCATCACGCCAACGCAGACGCCCCAACAGCCAGTCCGGGCCTCCCTCAACCAGATCCAGTGGCTGATAGTCCAGAATTTCAGCAATGGCAACATTAGGCACCAGCAGATTCGTATTCACCAGCGGCAGCCAAAGGCTTCTTACAGATTCAACAACTGCGTTCATATCAACAACTCCATGTATAGCCAGTGGGTCATGCGGAAAATTCGGAAACAGATTTTATTCATTCGCTGCACCTGGCGCGGCGCAGGACCGCCACTGCAGCAAGCGTCTTGCAGCAAAGGCAGGTGCAGCGAAAGCATGAAAGATGTGAATGTATTTTTCGCATGGCCCACTAGCTAATGCTTGTACGCTCCGGCTTACAACGACCGGTTAATGCCTGCGCGAGTTGTTCAGGGGTACCGCTCAATTCCACCTTGCAGGAACGTCGCGCCGCTTCCGGCAGGTTTGAAATCACGCAACTTTCTGAGCTCTGCGCCCAGACAAATCCACCGCTCCTTGAAATTGACGCACAACCCTGGGTGCCGTCTTTACCCAGCCCGCTGAACATAATCGCCCCACATTGTGCGCCAAAGGTTTCAGCAGTGCTGCGTAATACCGCATTGATATCCGGACGCTGCGTGGATTCCCAGGCCCTGTCGCTTCGGCGAATGGTACCCCCGGCATTCATTTCAATCCTGTTTCTGGCTGGCACCATCCACACCTGCCCCGGCTCAATGTTCTGACCTTCGCCCAACATGGCCACTGGCCAGACACTGCAGCGGTCCAGTTGCTCTACCAGCAAATCCTGGAAGGATGCAGATATATGCTGGGCCAGTAAAAAAGTCACCGGCAATTTATCAGGCAGCGCCTGTAAAAAGCGGGCAACGGCCTTCGGCCCTCCAATTGATGCCCCCAGCACCACCAGCCAGGGCGTTTCACTCTCTGCGAATTTATTATCCTGAACCACCCGAAACTCCGGCTGATGATGCCGAGCTCGGATAATGGCGTTCGGCACTCCCCGCACAGCCAGCACTCTCAGCTTGGCCACCAGCCTGCGCTGCCAGATATCACTGTTTCCAATGCCACCCCGGTTAATCAGTACCGGTACCGGCGACTGTCGCAAGACATCCTCGATCCGCTCCCGATCCAACTGATCATTCATACCCAGCAGAAGTACGTCAGCCCCATTCCAGGCAGTGGGCAGGGACAATCCAAAATCCCCGTCGAGTACGACCTCTATACCTTGCTTCTCCAGCAGTACGCGAATCTCATTGCGTTCAACTCTGTCTGCCAGTAACGCAACTCGTAAAGTTGCTTGTGAAGCTTCATTCATTTACGTTTTCTTCATCGAGCAATGCCCGAATGTTCTCCATCAGTTCGGCTTCCTGGAATGGCTTGCCCAGGTAACGGTTTACACCAATCTGCATCGCGCGCTGACGATGTTTATCGCCGGTACGCGAAGTGATCATGATAATCGGGATATCCCGGAGACGTGCTTCATTACGAACATGCGTAGCCAGTTCAAAACCATCCATACGCGGCATCTCGATATCGAGCAACATTATATCAGGGATATTCTCCTGCAGTTTTGACACAGCATCGACACCATCCTTCGCTGTAATGACGTTCATGTCATTACGCTCCAGCAGGCGGCTTGTGACTTTACGCACTGTAATGGAATCATCGACCACCATGACAGTAACCACCTCGGCGTGCAGCGGCTGCTGAATCAGTTCCTCAACTTGCGACATTGCCAGGGTAGTACCGCCACGCAACATTTCCGCCACATCGAGAATCATGACCACACTGCCATCACCGAGAATTGTTGCACCGGAAACACCTTTCACGGCGCTGATCTGAGGCCCAACCGATTTCACCACAATTTCACGGCTTCCCAACAGGTTCTCGATGTGCATAGCGACACCGTGATCACCAACACGCGCCAGCAGCAAGGGGATCTTCTTCTGTGCGCTGTCAAGACGCGGTTTTCCCGTTCCCAGCAAGCTGCCGAGATGACGGACCTCATATTCAGAACCACCATAATCAAAACGTGCGGCCGGATCATCATAATAAGCCTTGAGGTCTTCCAGACGCAGGCGCACGATACCTTCGATACTGGACAAGGGAATGGCATAAGTATCCTCGCCGACCTCTACCAGCAGCGCATGGTTCAGCGCCAGGGTGAATGGAAGCCGCACGGTAAAGCTTGTACCCTTGCCGGACTCAGAATCTATGTGCAGCGTGCCACCCAGCTGTTTGACTTCGCTGTTAACCACGTCCATACCCACACCACGACCGGCAACCTGAGTCACCTTCTCCGCGGTACTGAAACCGGTTTCCAGAATAAACTGAAGCACCTCATTATCGGTCAGGTCGGACCCGGCATCCATCATGCCACGTTCAATAGCCTTGCTGCGTATAGCAGCCAGATTCATGCCCGCACCATCATCAGCAATTCGCAACACAACGTCGGAAGATTCTCGATTAAGCAAAATCCTGATGGTTCCGGATTCGGGTTTACCCGCATTACGGCGCTGCTCGGGCATTTCAATGCCGTGTGAAATAGCATTACGCAACATATGCTCAACTGGCGCAATAATCCGGTCAACCACGGTGCGGTCCATCTCACCTTCTGCACCTGACAGCTCCAACTCCACCTTCTTACCCAGTTCCTGGGCAGTCTGGCGAACAATACGACGCAGGCGCGCTGCCAGGCTGGTGAAAGGCACCATGCGCGTACGCATTAATCCCTCCTGCAGTTCGGTATTCACCCGTGATTGTTGCAACAACAGGGTTTCAGATTCACGCGTAATGTTGTCCAGCAGGTTCTGAATGCTGCTCAAGTCACTGATACTTTCCACCATAGAGCGTGACAGCTGCTGCATGTGCGAGTAACGATCCAATTCCAGAGGGTCGAAATCTTCGTCTTCCATGTCCCCTTCTTTCTCGTAGCGGAACAGCACCTGCGCCTCGGTCTCTATCTCGAGCTTGCGCAACTGTTCCCGAACACGTGATACGGTCTGATCCATTTCAACCAGGTTGAATCGGTAGGCACCGATCTGCTGTTCCAGACGTGAGCGGTAGATACTGACTTCACCGGCGAAATTTACCATGTTATCGAGCAGGTTTGCTTTGACACGCACCAGTTCCTGGCTTGAGCGGGACATGGCCCGGCGTTCCTTACGCTCGATTTTGCCCTCGACAGCCACCGCCTGCACAGATTTATCGTTTTCATCCTTTGTAACGGCCGATTTCGGTGTCTTGAGCTGTACGGCAACTTCCTTACCCTCGCACAGCAATTCCAGACTGGCCACTATTTCGGAAGCTGCCGCCAGCGGCTGATGTCTGCCAACCAGTTCGACCATGCCGGTCAGGCTGTCGTGCGCCTGCTCCAGTACGGCAAACATGGATTCGCTGGCGCTTATCTCACCGCCAGAAACCCTGACCATCAGCGATTCAACGGCATGGGCAAGATCCCCTATAGCGGTGATGTCCGCCATACGGGCACCACCTTTCAGGGTATGCAGCTCGCGCTGTAACTCTGTCATTTGTGATGGATCGTCCGGGGCATGCTTCCAGGCCTGCAGCGTCTGCTCAGTGTGGTCCAGGATATCGCCGGCTTCTTCCAGAAACACTTCCAGCAATTCAGGATCAGTCTCGGCATACGGGTCTTCCTGCGCCACCGGTTCTGCGTTTTTCTGCCGGTTAACAAGCGCCTCATCCTCTGCCACCACAGCTTCAGCGTCCTGCTGCCGCGCAACAAGCGACTCATCCTGAAGCATTTCCGCCGCGGCGGCCGGGGTCTGCTCCCGAAACCCGGCCAGACGGGCAATCAGCGTCTCTGCTGCTGCAAGCGGTTTGCGGTTACGAACGCTATCCAGCATATGCGCCAGACTGTCCTGGGCGTGTTGCAGGCCATCCATTGCGTCATTACCCGCGCCGGCATTATTTTCAACAATAGCGATAATCAGCGATTCGACAGCGTGCGCCAGATCACCAATCGGGGTGAGATCTGCCATGCGCGCACCGCCTTTCAGGGTATGCAATGCGCGCTGCAGTTCGGCAAGTGCCTCGCCATCATCTGCCGACTCACGCCAACGATGCAAGGCAGAATCGCTCGCTTCCAGGTTCTCCGCACCCTCTTCCAGGAAGATTTCTAACAGCTCTTCATCGCATTCCGCGTAAGGATCGTCACCCTCCGCCGCCGCCCCATCCACCGCTTCGGCGTCGAATTGTGATTCATTTGCATCGACAGCCTGACTATGCGCTTCATCCTCGACTAATTCGGCTAAGGTTTTTTCAGCACTGGGAACAGGAACCGCTTCGTACAGTGAGCGGACCAGATTCAGCAGATCCCCGTATTCATCAGGCCTGGTAAGCTCATAAGGCAGGCTGGACAACATCTGCTCGATTATTCCAGCACTTTTCTCCAGCACCTTGCAGTCATCTGCCGACAAAGCCTGTCCGACAGCCATCAGCGCTTTGGTCCATCGCTCCAGCTCTCCCGCCAGATTGGCAATAGCGAGAGCTTCCGCCATGTGTGCACTGCCATGCAGCGTGTGCACGGCACGCGCCAGCGTTTCATCGACCTTAGCCTCACCGACCGCCACCTGATTCAGAAACTGGCGAATAACTTCAAGATGACCTCGTGTCTCCGTATCGAATATATCGTAAAGCATTGGATCCATGACACCGTCACAGTCCATTTCTTCTTCTAAAGACCCGGTTGCTTCAACCACTTGCCCGAATGCTTCGACTTCAAGATCAATTTGCTCAGTCGGCAAGCTGGTTTCATCCGTCTCAAGCTGCGATTCTATCTGGACATCGCCCACCCGATCCGGTACTGCGTCTTCTGGCGGTTCCGCTTCAGCACGCTCAGCAGCCGGCATCGCTTTGCCCCTGCTGAGTGCGTCGGCGCACTGCATCAGGTGAGTGATAGGCTGTTGAGTGGGGGTGTTGTCCTTGATCTGCTGAACCAGCTCGGCCAAAGCGCCGGGAGCGGATTGAAGAAGGTCACTTGTCGCCGGGCAAACCGACACAGTGCCATCTATCAGCCTGTTGAGTAAATTTTCATAGGCCCACGCGAACTCACCGATGCGCATGGCACCGACCAGACGGCCGCTGCCTTTCAGCGTATGGTAAGAACGTCGGATATTGCCCAATGCCTCTGCGTTCCCGGGGCCCTCAATCCAGACTGGAAGCTGCTCATTTATACTGGCCATCTCCTCCTCGGCTTCCTCGATAAAGATCTCCAGAATCTCTTCATCGATTTCCTCACCGATAATGGCCAGGCCATCGTTTTCGTGTCCATCAAGCGGTGCCGCTGTCAGAGACTCTGCGACGCCCTCTTCGGCTTGCTCTGATAGCAGAACTTCTTCACCAGGATCTTGCTTTTGCTCCGGTTCAGCTGACCGGGCATTCGTGCCATCCAGCAAGCGCTCGCCGATGGATTCGGCTTGTGCTTCGCTGCTGTCACCGCTTTCTCCGATTTCCAGATTTTCAGCAACAGCATCGTCCGGCACTTCGCCGCCAGCGGCACCGGTAAGTTCAATGGCATCTGCTTCATTGGATGCATCCTGCTGTTCAATTTCCTGCGCCGGATAACCCAGCTTGTCGACACTGTCCTCGGCCATAACCATCGCCGAACCGCCGTAGGTACGATGTTCCCTGCGGCCTTCCAGATAATACTCGAGACCGCATACAGCGTCCGCGAGTGAATCCAGTTCATGCTGAGGTGGCTGCCTGTTCTGCTGCAACAGATCACCCTCGATATATCCGCTGATCGAATCGATCAGTGCAGCGGCGCGCGTTTCACCCACCAACACCAGTCCACCCTTGAGCTGACTGAACAACTGTGGGACCTCGCCCAGCTTTTCGGTGTCACAATCAGCTTCGGTATAGGTGACAATCGCCTCTTTTGCACGTGTCAGGTCGGTGATAGCCTCCTGCATAACAACATCCATCACCTGGTTGAACTCCGATTCAGCCAGTTGATCTTCAAGCTTGGCCTCGCTATCAGCCACAGAACGGCCGCTGCCCATACCTTCAACCGAGGATTCGACTAACAGCAGTATGCTGGCTACATCCATCAACAGGGTATCGGCCGGTACTTCTCCGGAATCCATATATTGTCGCAGATCTTCCGCTTTGGACAACACCGATTTTCGTGGTGCATCCAGGTTCAACATACCCAGAGTATCTCCCAACGAACGCAAGGACACGATGAGTGGCTCAAGTTCCTTCAGGTCCTTGCAACCATTACGCAAGACAATATCCAGCGCATCCTTGAGTCGAGCCAACTCCTCTTTAACAGCGATGGCAACAGTATCAAACAAATCGGCGTTCTGACCGGACAGGCTTTCGCGGGCGGCTTCCAGCTCTTTCTCACCCGGCAACAGCTCCTTTAAACGATAGATCGACTGAATTTCAACAACCCGCTGACCAGCAGCTCGCGCCTGTCCTACATAAAACAGCAGGTTCTTGAAAAGCTCCTCCGATACACTCTTTGCCAGTGCATCCTCGCCATGATCGGTGACACATTTTATTTGTCGATCTACCTGCCCCATCAAGCGCTTGATGGAGACGCTGTTTTCCAGTGCATTCTCTTTAAGCGCATCGGCGAGACCTGCGGCAACCCACCACAGACGGGCAACATGGTCGCTGGCACTTATGCTCTGCAGGCATCCCAATACATCAGCCATGCAGGCCAGGGCGTCCTGTGTATTATCCCCCCTGAACCAGCCAAGCAATCCAAGCTGAAAGCGATGACGGAGATCACCGGCCTGTTTCCGGAAATCACCGTTATTTTCCCTATCGGTGACTGAATCCGGCAACTCAACATTGAGATCCGGCGAGAACATGAAATTTTCGGACAGCGGGTTCTCACTGCGTACGGCACGCAAATCATTTACAACCGGCAACAGAACAAGAGGAATATCGCGGCCTCCGGATATCAGCCGCTCCAGATAGTCCGGCAACTGGAGAATTGCCCGCATCAGGATTTCACATGCATCATCGTGCCGGGTTACGGAATCACCTGCTATCGCTTTTGCAACCTGCTCCATTTCCTCCGCCAGCAACGATGCACCGTACAGCTCGACCATCTGCAAGGTTCCGTACACCTGATGAAGATAGGCGGCCAGAAACCCCAGTTGCGCCTTGTCCTCCGGGTTCTCCACATGGGCTTCCAACGACTGGCGCGCGTCCTTGAGCGTTTCATCCAGTTCCTTTTTAACCCACGACAGTGTACTGAAGTCGATTACCTGATTCATTCTATATCCTTTCATTCCGCACTACGTGCTTTTAGTCTGCGTGTCGATACGCCAGCGTATCTTCATAACGCACTTTTTCCATATCCGGATGCTTCCAGTCCAGCAGCTCTCCTGGGCCCAATATCAATACCCCCCCGGGGCGAAGAAATTCCGCTAACTGGTTGACGATCTGCAAGCGACGTTGGTGCTCGTAATAAATCAATAGATTCTGGCAATAGATCAAATTCAGATTGGCAAATGGTGCATTTTTCACGTCTTGCAGCTTGAGTTGGGAAAAACACACCCGCTTGCGTAATCCTGCTTTAATCTGGAAACGACTGTTCGTCACCTTTTGACAGTATTCATGCTGGAAGTCTTCCCGAATATCACGAAACCGGCGATTGAGATACGTTCCTGCCCGCGCGTGGTGCAGAGATGGCAGACTGATGTCTGTGCCCGTTACCCCGAAATACTGATCACCCGGCTGCCTGGAGCAGCAGGCATCTACCAGCATCGCCAGACTGTAGGCCTCTTCTCCGGTAGCGCAACCCACACTCCACACATGGAAGCCCTGATCCTGTTCGAACGCAGCCGGAAGCACCACTTCTTCAACCAGGCTCATCGATGATTCATGCCGGAAAAAGCAGGTTTCATGAACCGTCAGGCAATCTATAAGTAATGACCATTCCTTCGCCTGAGAACTACCGGAAGACAGGCATCGGTAATACTCGGTAAACTTCCGGCACCCTGTCACACGCATACGCGAACGTATTCCGCTCGCCAAAAAGGATCTGCGCTCGGGCGCGATGAACAAGCCGATACGGCTTTCCAGCAAATGTGTCCATTTTGCAAATTGCTGATCATCCATTTCCAGTGAAACCCCGGCCTGAGGCCGGGATTTACCGTAGGCTTGCACATGTCCGGCCGTTTCTGCCACGGGCTTGCGCCTCTTCTTACTCCGGCAGCTTGAAGCCAGCGACCGATTTACCCATTTCGTTAGCCAGGCCGGTGAGGTTACCGATAGAGGCTGCAGTTTCATTGGTACCTGCTGAAGTCTGCGTTGTGATCTCCTGAATAACGTGCATGGTTTCTGAGATATTGGACGCCGCCTTGGCCTGCTGATGGGCAGAACCGGAAATGTTTTGAATCAGGCTGGAAAGATCGTCCGACACCTTCATGATCTGATCCAGGGCGTCGCCGGACTCCTGTGCCAGGCGCGCGCCGTTCACAACACCGGCGGTACTCTGCTCCATCGATATAACCGCTTCATTGGTATCCGTCTGAATGGTTTTAACCAGTGCTTCTATCTGTTTGGTAGCGTTACTGGAACGTTCCGCGAGGCGCTGAACTTCATCGGCAACCACCGCGAAGCCGCGTCCCGCTTCACCGGCCATGGCCGCCTGAATCGCAGCATTCAAGGCCAGTATATTGGTCTGCTCGGCAATGTCGTTGATAAGTTCAACGATATCACCAATTTCCTGCGAACTTTCACCGAGACGTTTTATGCGCTTGGAGGTTTCCTGAATGGTTTCGCGGATGCGGTCCATACCTTCGATGTTACGACGTACCGTCGCACCACCCATTTTAGCGAAGTCGACGGAAGTCAACGCCATATTCGCCGTGTTCTCCGAATTCTTCGAAACCTCGTCGATTGACACAGCCATGTCGTTGATCGCAGTGGTAGCAGATGTGATTTCCTCTGCCTGGTGAACACTGGCCTCGGTCAGATGTTGGGCAGTTTTCTGCGTCTGCTGGGCGGCAGAAGATACATGTCCGGACGTGTCATTGATGGTGGTTACCATGTCGCGCAAGGCATCGATAGTGTAGTTGACCGAGTCTGCGATTGCACCGGTGAAGTCCTCGGTAACTGTTGCATAAGTGGTCAGATCACCATCTGCGAGATTGCCCATTTCGTCCAGCAAGCGCAGGATCGCTTCCTGGTTGTGACGGTTTTCCGTCTCCGCCTGTTTGCGGCGTTTTTCCTGATCGCGGTAGACCTGCATACCCAGCAGGAACAGCACCAGCAGACTGATGGCGCCAAACATGTAGGCCATTTCCTGCCGTAGCGGGCGCGAGTCAGCCGCCAGCGCGTAGGCATTCTGCAGACGCAGAGCAGTAGCGTAAAGGCCATCGGACTGGGATGATATGCGGCGTGCTGACTCCTGAACGCCCAGCAGCTCGTCGGACATATCGAGCCATTCTTCCACATTGTCAGCAATCGTCTTGAATAGCATGGACGTCTCGAACAATTTCTCCCGGACGTCTTTGCTCTTGACCATGCCGATGAGTTCGTTACCACGCATCATTCCGTCGAGCACGGTGCCATATTCTTCAACGTCTTCCGTAAAGCGCTCGATCGACAACTCTATATTTTCACCACCCAAGGCAAGTTTAATGTTGTTAACGATACGCTGGCTAAGCATCAACTGACGGGTTGCCAGATTGATAGTAGAGCGGCTGGCCTTAGCCTTCATAAGAAGGTCGACGACTTCCTGGTCGTAGGCCTGTAATTTTGGCATGAGCGAGTTTATAACCCGACTCACCTCTGCAACGACGGCTACAGTTGCATTTCCTTTCAGTATGTAATCAACGTTTTTTCCGAAGCTCTCCCAATCCTTCTCAATAGCAAGCAACTCCTCTTCGACAGAGTCCCTGCCCGACCGCATACCGCTCGCAACACTAGCGTCACGCTGGTGAGCGAGCATCTCCTCGAACCGATCACGATAAGTAGCCAGCTGTGCAAAGGCCGTCTCCCGGCCCAAAGAGGCTTCAAGTGCGTACTTCGCAATCTGTTGCGACAACACCTGTTGCTCACCGGTATAGCCGATATATTCCTTGTCATAACCAGCCTCGATACCCACGTACCAGAATACGCCGACCATGGCGCCCAGCGACAGCAGCAAGGCTGCGATCAGGTACATCGTCATTTTCTGTGAACCCAGCTTGGCGTGGGTCTGTTTCGTTGTACTCATGCTTCGTCTCCTGACCTAATCGGCTGATCTACTTCCCCAGGGATTAATAACCCATTAAAACCCGCTTACCTGCACCTAAACTGCGACCTTCAAAAACTTTGGTGTTTCGGCGAGAGCGTGCATACTGAAAACACCCCAGTGCTCACCATCAACCTTGAATCCGTACATCATGTATTCGTGGATGCATTCATCATCACCCGGCAACTCGTCACAACGCTGATCATCACGAAAATGCCTCAGACCCAGAACAGCATCCACGACAAGTCCCGAGTAAACGCCATTGTGGTTAACAACCAGGATACGGCTACGCCGGTTCAGAGATGCCGGCCGGTCATGCAGATACGCCTGCAGATCCATAATCGGCATCAGGTTGCCGCGAACATTAGCGATACCACATACCCAGGATTTGGTACGTGGTACTTTGGAGATGCTTAGCGGCGTCAGAATCTCAGCAACCTCGCCCAATGGAGCTACCAGGTACAGTTTCCCGAGCCGAAAGCCAATACCACTCCACTCTTCATCGGACTGCTCCTGCTGTGGAAGCCCGTGCGCATAGTCCAGGCATAACTCCTCCAGGTGCGACAGCCACTCCAGCGGGGTTAGACACGAGGAATTGAGCATGCCGCCGACCCTCAAGCCGCGGTTAAAACAGCGTTAATCTTTTCCAGCAATATTTTCTCGGATACCGGTTTGGTGAGAAAGTCCCTGGCCCCCTGACGCAAGCCCCACACCCGATCGGTTTCCTGATCCTTGGTGGTCACAATAATCACAGGGATATCCGACGTTTCAGGATCCTTAGTCAACTGACGTGTCGCCTGAAAGCCGTTCAGACCCGGCATCACTACATCCATAAGCACCAGATCCGGCTTAAACGCTTTGGCACGCTCGATACCTTCTGTGCCGCTCTCGGCTATTTCTGTTTCGTAGCCATTTTTTTCCAGCATACCCTTTAGAACATGCGCTTCAGTTGGTGAATCATCTACAATCAGAATTTGTGACATTGGTCTAACCCCTTGGTTGCTTACTACTCCATCAAACGCATGGCCGCTGGCGGCAGCGCATTCGGACTCGAGCCCCTATGCGTGAACGTGCTCGCGAATCGCGCCCAACAATTCGTCTTTGGTAAATGGTTTGGTCAAGTACTGGTCTGATCCCACGATTCGGCCCCGTGCACGGTCAAACAGACCGTCCTTGCTCGACAACATGACAACCGGTGTTTCCTTAAACAACTGGTTATTCTTGATGAGCACACATGTCTGGTAACCATCAAGGCGCGGCATCATGATATCGACAAAAATAATGTCCGGTTTTCCATCGGCAATCTTGGCCAGCGCCTCGAAGCCATCAGTCGCGGTAACAACCTGGCAACCCGCCTTCTTCAACAAGGTTTCCGCAGTTCGGCGAATAGTCTTGGAATCATCGATAACCATCACCATGAGGCCAGAAAAATCGCCATCGACAGCTGTTCCGGTGTTTTCGGCGGTGTTTTCAGCCCGTGTTTCGATTTCTTCTGTTTTCATCGGATCTACAATGCTTTGCATACGGCTCTTACCTGACCCACGTCATGTCCTGTTTTCGCGCCTGGCTGCAGTTTTCCCGTCTGTACCGGCCCTGCCGGTAATCCCAAGCACCCGATTTGCCGACAAATTTGCGATACAATGGCGGCTACTGGCTTCTATCGTCCGCTGAGCAGCAAACTTTACATCTATGAATTCGTTCAGAAACTGAGCAATTAAGCGTTCATTACCTGAGATCTCATGAGCATTCATCTTGGTATCCTGATGGACCCGATCGGGGCGATCAAAGTCCACAAAGACAGCAGTTTTGCCATGCTGCTGGCCGCACAGGCCCGCGGCTGGCAACTTTTCTATATGCAGCAAGCGGATCTGTATCTGCGCGATGACCGCGTATTCGCCTCCATGCGGCAACTGCGGGTGCATGACCGGGACAGCGACTGGTTTGAATGGTCTGAAGCGGAAGACTTGCCCTTGTCCGGACTCGATATCCTGTTGATGCGTAAAGACCCCCCATTGGACATGGAGTATCTTTACACCACCTTTCTTCTCGAGCGCGCCGAACTGGAAGGCGTGCAGGTAATCAATCGACCGGCCTCACTGCGCAACAGCAACGAAAAACTGTTTACCACCTGGTTTCCCCAATGTTGTGCCGGCAGCCTTGTCAGTCGTGATGCAAGACGCCTTAGAGCATTTCTCGATGAGTATCACGACATCATACTCAAACCCCTGGATGCCATGGGCGGTGCATCCATCTTTCGCGTACGCGAGAACGACCCCAATATCAGTGTCATTCTGGAAACTCTAACCGCACTGGGCCAGCGTACCGCGATGGCTCAGCAATTTATTCCCGAAATCACCCAAGGCGACAAACGTATCCTGATGATAGACGGGAAACCTGTGCCTTATGCGCTGGCACGCATCCCAGCCAAGGGCGAAACCCGCGGCAACCTGGCTGCCGGTGGACGTGGCGAAGGCGTTGAACTAAGCGACCGGGACCACTGGATCTGTGAGCAGGTGGGACCC
The DNA here is from genome assembly GCA_030618475.1 of Gammaproteobacteria bacterium. GTDB lineage: Bacteria > Pseudomonadota > Gammaproteobacteria > DSM-19610 > DSM-19610 > Thiogranum. The sequence goes on from JAUXDG010000013.1 coordinate 20,961, forward strand.
GAGCTTCGCAAACGCGGGCTTGTATTCGTCGGCCTGGACGTCATTGGCGATTATTTGACGGAAATTAATGTCACCAGCCCGACCTGTATCCGTGAACTGGATAAACTGTACGGACTCGATATCGCGGGCCAACTCATGGACTGCATTGAAGCCAGACTGAAGCCCGAGCCCTGATACCCGTTGCACCTGCGCTATAGACGATAAACGAATGCAGCCGTTAAACTGATGCCGTGACCGCCTCGATACCACCACCTTTTGAAGCCCCGACCGTCGATAGACTGGTGCTGACGCTGTTTATTGCCACAGCATTTCATGCGCTGGTTATTCTCGGCGTCGGCTTTGAGGCCTTTGACCAGGATCCACCCGACAAGACCACCCCCACGCTGGATATCACTGTGGTCAATCCTACAACGGCCCTGCCACCGGAAGACTATGACTACCTGGCAGAATCCAGTCAGGATGGTGCCGGCAATAGCGAGGAAAAAGTACGCCCCCAGCAACAGATGATCGAACAGGCGCCTGCCGTCGTACCTTCTGAAGGCAGGCCTGCACCGACTCAAGCGCTTAGCCGTGATGACAGCCGTCAGAAAATCGAGGAACCGGCTGAAACCGAACCCGATAAAGAGTCCGAACAACCCAGCGCCACGGAACTGGCCAACCGCAGTCTGGAAATGCTGGCGCTCGACCGGCAAATCAACCAGTCATTGCTGGCCTATTCGAAGAAGCCGAGAAGCAAGTTCATATCGGCGCGCACCAAGGAATTCAAATACGCCAGTTATATGCGTGACTGGGTCGCCAAGGTCGAGCGTGTCGGCGAGCTCAATTATCCAGATGCCGCGCGCCGCCAGAATCTTTCCGGCAAACTTATCGTTCAGGTCGCGGTTTATCCGGATGGCAGCGTACGGGACATTACCATTCGCAAACCCTCCGGACACAAAATCCTGGACGACGCAGCCGTCCGCATTGTCAAACTGGCGGCCCCTTTTGCACCCTTCCCGGAAAACATCAGCAAGGATACGGACGTCCTGTACATCACCCGCACCTGGGTTTTCACCAGCAGCAACCGCCTGAAAAGCCGGTAAAAACTTGTTAAACCGTGCACTGAGCAAGCGACAGGTCAATGCAATGCCTCCACCAATATCGGCTGGCACAGCCTGAATACCGCGAGTTGTCGCTGCGCAATTCACCTTGTACCCCAGGCCCCCCTCTTGCTGCGCAATTCACCTTGTACCCCAGGG